>JAIBBY010000022.1 GCA_019694455.1 Pirellulales bacterium | reverse complement strand
GTCGAACTGATCTCGCCGATCGCCATGGACGATGGCGTTCGCTTCGCCATTCGCGAAGGCGGCAAGACGGTCGGTTCGGGCGTGGTCACCAAGATCTTGGAGTAAACGACAACGCGCGATGGGAGCGTCGCCGCCACCGCGGGGCGATGCTTCGTTAGCAGAAAACCAACGCGGCCCGGCGACGGGCCGCGTCTTTTGGCCCCCGCCGGGCCGAGCTAGGGGTGTAGCTCAATTGGCAGAGCGCCGGTCTCCAAAACCGGAGGTTGCGAGTTCGATTCCCGCCGCCCCTGTTGGCCGCTTGCGGTCGTTGGGTTGGGATGCCCGCGACGTGAACAAGTTGGCTTAAGTTAGGACAACGAGTGCGGGCCACGCCCGCAGGTGGAGCTGATGGCTTCCAAGGACGAAACAATCGCTGGCAATCCGATTCTGCGTGCGCTGTTCCAAACGGGACTCTACAAGCGCAGTCAGGGTCGGATGATGCGGCAGATGACCTTTGCGGCGCTAGCCTTGGGATGCGCGCTGGGCTGTTGGCGACTCATGGTTTATCTGGAGCCGTCCGGCCGTCGCGAATTGCAATACCTGGTGCCGGCCGCGCTCTTGGCGCTCGGTCTGTGGATTTGCTACCGCGCGGTGAACGTGCCGCAATTCGCTGACTTTTTGATTGCGGTGGAAGCCGAGATGAACAAGGTATCGTGGCCCACGCGCGACGTGCTGTTCCGCAGCACGTTCGTGGTGATGTTCACGATCTTCTTTTTGGCTCTCACACTGTTCTTGTACGACTTTTTTTGGAGCTATCTGCTGACGTTCCTCGGCGTGACTTCCTGAGCCGAGCGCGGCGCAGCGGATCGTAGTGCAAGCCCATACGTATGGAAGGGGAATCGAACGTGATCGACGAGTCGCAAACCACGCCGGGCGAGGAGCCACGAGCCGCTGCGACACCGTCGGAGGAGATCGGCGCGATGAGCAGCGCTGAACCTCAGGCGGTCGACGCCGCGCGCGAACCCCAGGTCGAAGCCGAGTCGGCGGCGCCCGAGATCGTCGAGACTGTGGCCGCGGAGCCGGCGGCGAAGCCCACCAAACCAGCCAAGGCGACAAAATCCGCCAAGCCTACCCCCTTGCCGGAGCCCGATGAGCCGGAAGGCGATCCAAACAACAAAGATTGGTACATCCTCAAGGTGCAGAGCAACCGCGAGGACACCATTGCCGACGGGTTACAGCGCCGCGTGGCGATTGCCGGACTGCAAGACTATTTCGGGGAGATCATCGTCCCCACCGAGATGGTCACCGAGTTCAAGAACGGCAAAAAGAAGGTCGTCAAACGCAAGTTGTATCCGGGCTACATCGTCATTCACATGTCGATCACCGAGGAAACCTGGTTCCTCGTCCGCGATACCCCCGGCATCGGCGACTTCACGGGATCGGGCGGCAAGCCAATTCCCATGCTGCCGCATGAAGTCTCCAAGCTGATCGCCAAGGAAGAAGAAAAGACCGAGGAGCAGCCGCGGCTGAAGATCAGCTTCAAATCGGGCGATCGCGTGAAGATCAACGAAGGCACCTTCGAGAACTTCGAGGGAGAGGTCGACAACATCGACCAAACCAACGGTCGCGTGACGGTGATGATCAACATTTTCGGCCGCTCGACCCCTGTGGAACTCGAATATTGGCAGATCGAATCGATCTGACGCGCGCAGCAAACCACCATCGAACCCAGCGCCGCGCAATGCGGCAATAGCACGAATCCGAGAGCAAAATGGCCAAGCAACTTGTCGCGGAAGTGAAATTTCAGGTCCCTGGCGGACAGGCGACTCCAGCGCCGCCGGTCGGCACCGCTCTGGGCCGGCACGGCATCAATCTGGGCCAGTTCGTCTCGCAATTCAACGAGCGCACTCGCGATGCGGGCGGCATGCCGATCCCCGTGGTCGTGCGGGTCTTCAATGATCGCAGCTTTGACTTCGTGACCAAGAGCCCACCGGCGGCCGCGCTACTCAAGCAGGCGGCGGGCATTGCCAAGGGATCGGGGGTGCCCAACAAAGACAAAGTCGGCACGGTCACCCGCGCCCAGGTGGAAGAAATCGTGAAGACCAAGATGGCCGACCTCAACTCGCGCGACGTCGATCATGCCCGCCGCATGGTCGAGGGCACTGCCCGCAGCATGGGCCTGAACGTCGAAGGTTGACCAGCCCGTTTCGCACACTCAATCGATCTATTTCAGCGACTCATAGAACAAGCACAACTCATGGCCAAACAATCAAAACGCATGAAGGGCCTGGTTAAGAAGGCGCCTCCCAAGACCACGATGGCGCTGCCCCAGGCCGTCGCCTTGCTGAAGCAATTCAACAACACCAAGTTCGATCAAACCGTCGAAGTCGCCATGCGACTGGGGGTCGACGCCAAGCAGGCCGATCAGATCGTGCGCGGCTCGGTCGTGTTGCCGCACGGCATTGGCAAGAGCCTGCGGGTGGTCGTGTTCGCCAAGGGGGATCTGGCCGACCAGGCCAAGGCCGCCGGCGCGACCGAAGTTGGCGCCGAGGATCTGGCCAAGAAGATTCGCGAAGGTTGGACCGACTTCGACGTCTGCATCGCCGCTCCCGACATGATGGGGCTGGTGGGTCCGCTGGGTAAAGTGCTCGGTCCGCGCGGCCTGATGCCGTCGCCGCGCGCCGGCACTGTCACTCCGGAAATCTCCAAGACCGTCAACGAGTACAAGGCCGGCAAGGTCGAGTTCCGCAACGACGCCGGCGGTGTGGTGCATGGCGTGGCGGGCAAGCTGAGCTTCGACGCCGACAAGTTGGCCGAAAACATCCGCGCCTTCATCGACTACGTCTTGAACATCAAGCCGACGGCGATCAAGGGCCAGTATGTGAAGAGCATTACCATCAGCGCCACGATGAGCCCAGGCATTGGGGTGGCGGCCTGATCCGATTGTAGGGAAGACCATGAACGAAGCTCGCGCCGCGATGGCCAGTTGGCCCCTTGCCGACGAGCGACGAAACAGTAAAGTGCGTGTCCCATGAGCAAATACGTAAAAGAACTAATGACCGGCGATCTGCGCGAGCGGCTCGACGGAATCCAGGATTGCCTGCTGGTGAGCGTCGCCGGTATGGACGCCAATCGTAGCCACCGGCTGCGAATGGAGTTGCGCGGCAAGCAAATGCACCTGATGGTGATCAAGAACAGCTTGGCGCGCCGTGCTGTCGAAGGCACGTCGCTCGCGCCGGCGTTTCACGGACTGGCCGGGCCCGCCGCCGTCGTCTGGGGCGGAACCGACATTGTCGATCTGGCCAAAGAAATCACGCGCCTGGCCGCGGACAAGCAGTACGACAAGTTGCACGCCCGTGGCGGCGTGATGGACGGCGCGCCGCTGTCGGCGGGCGAGGTCGAGCAGGTCAGCAAATGGCCCAGCCGCGAAGAGCAACTGTCGATACTGGTCGGCCAGATCTTGGGACCAGGCGCCACGCTAGCGGCTCAACTCACCAGCGTGGGCGGCGCGCTAGCCAGCCAAATCAAAGAGAAGGCTGCTGGCGCCGAGGCCGCTACCGAACCGGCGGCCGAAACTGCGGCCGATCCACCGCCGGCTGCTGCTGATGCCCCTGCGCCCGAGGCAGGGGCCTAACCCAGGCGGCCCGTGCGCGGGGCGGCAACCCACCAAGCAATCCATTCAACCACTTCACCATAAGCTACTTCAACATCGGCCCAACCATCGACGAGTCGCCAGCCGATTCGTGCCGCGCGGGCAAGAGAGCGAGAAAGGACGAGGACCCCCATGGCCACTGATTCCGCGACCAAAGAATTTTCCACCTCCGCCAAGGAGCTTGGCGACCGCATTGTCGGTCTCACGCTCAAGGAAGCGAAGGAGTTGAGCGACTACCTCGAAGACGTACATGGCATCAAGGCCGCCGCTGGCGGTGGCGTGATGATGATGGCCCCCGGCGCTGGCGCGGGTGGCGGCGCGGCCCCGGCCGCCGAGGAAAAGACCGAGTTCGATGTTGTTCTCGAAGCCCACGGCGACAAGAAGATCAACGTCATCAAGGTGGTGCGAGCGGCCACGGGTCTGGGCCTGAAAGAGGCCAAGGATCTGGTCGAAGGCGCCCCGAGCAAGGTGAAGGAAGGCATGTCGAAGGAAGACGCCGCCAAGCTCAAGAAGGAGCTGGAGGAAAACGGCGCCACCGTCTCCATCAAATAGCCGTTTGGCAGCATCCTGCGTGCCGAACACGAAAAATGTTTGAGCATAAGGGTTGTTTTTGTTGGAACATTCGTAACAATTGACGTTGCGTCCTTAATTAGGCCGGCGGCCACGGAAGCGGCGTCGTTGGCCTAGGTAGACCCGCTTGGCTTGTTGCGCCCGCAATATGGATGGGCTTATTTTCGCTGGCGCGCTGCGCTGGAGCGAACAACCGACTTGCAGGCCGCAGGTCGATTGTTCCGCGTCGAAGGCGTGTGCGGTGGCGATATGGCCCTGCGCCCCTCGAACTGTGTCTGCGCCTTCCTCTCCCGCGGCAGTGGCTTTGGTTGGGACCACTGGCTGCGGTTCACGTTGGTCTTGCTCGGCCCTTCGGCTGACTTGGTCCGTTAGATCTTAAGGAGCGAGATTTCCATGCCAGTTCCGGCAGAACGTCGCATTCGTCCGCAAGAGATTCGTCGGTTTGGCTCGGGGCTCGAGAGCTTCTCGATTCCTGATCTCACGGAAATTCAAACCAAGAGCTACGACACCTTTTTGCAATTCGAGGTCCCGCAGGAAAAGCGAAAGGACCACGGCATCGAAGGGGTGCTGCGCGAAATCTTTCCGATCGAAAGTTACGACAAGACGCTGCGCCTGGAATATCTGCGCTACGAGCTAGGCAAGCCGCGCTACGAGCCCGACGAGTGCCGCCAGTTGCGGCTCACCTATGGCCGCCCCTTCAAGGTCTGGCTGCGGCTCACCAAAGAGCAGCCGATTGAAGAAGAGGTTTATCTCGGCGACATGCCAATCATGTTGGGCGGCGGCGAGTTCATCATCAACGGCGCCGAGCGCGTCGTCGTCAGCCAGTTGCATCGCAGCCCCGGCATCGACTTCGTCAGCGAGCTCGAAGGGGGCGACAAGCGCATGCACAGCTGCCGCATCATCCCCGAGCGCGGCAGTTGGATCGAACTGAACGTCACCAAGAAGGACAGCCTGAGCGTTCGCATCGACCAGAGCGGCAAATTCTCGGCCATGACCCTGCTGCGGGCGATGGATTCCAAGTCCGGCACCAACGCCGAACTCATCCGCATGTTCTACGACACCTCGACCGAGACGATTCACGACGGTCGCAGCGTCGGCAAGATCGAAGGCAAGATCGCCGTCAACGACATCGTATATCCCGCCAACTCCGATCGGGCGGGCGAGGTGCTTGTCGAGGCGGGGCAGCGAATCACCAAGAACGCGGCCGAACTGATCTGCTCGTCGGGCTTGTCCAGCGTCGAGGTGATGCCCAACGTCAAGGATCCGCTGATCTTCAATAGCCTGGCCGAAGACGCGACCAACAGCCACGAGGAAGCGCTGCTCAAAATTTATCAGCGCTTGCGGCCCGGCAATCCGCCGCAATTGGAAAAGGCCCGCGCCCTGTTCCACGAAAAGTTCTTCGACACCAACCGCTACCGGTTGGGGCGCGTCGGACGCTTCCGCATCAATCGCAAGCTGGGGCTCACCGTCAACGAAAACGAAATGACGCTGCGGCCAGAGGATTTGATGGCGTCCATCAAATACCTGCTGAATCTGCGCAGCAACGACGACGCCTCGGAAGTGGACGACATCGACCACCTCGGCAATCGCCGCCTGCGCACCATCGACGAGTTGGCGGCCGACGAATTGCGCAAAGGCTTCTTGAAGCTGCGCCGCACCGTGCAGGAGCGGATGAGCCTCAAGGACATCGAGGACATGACGCCGCGCAGTCTGATCAATCCCAAAAGCGTCTCGGCGGCGATCGAATACTTCTTTGGCCGCGGCGAATTGTCGCAAGTGGTCGATCAGACCAATCCACTGTCGATGCTCACCCACGAGCGTCGCTTGTCGGCCCTGGGCCCAGGCGGTTTGAACCGCAAGCGCGCCGGCTTCGAAGTCCGCGACGTGCACATTTCGCACTACGGGCGCATTTGCCCGATCGAAACGCCGGAAGGCACGAACATCGGTTTGATCTCCAGCTTGGCCATCTATTCGACGGTCGACGAGTACGGCTTTTTGGTCACTCCCTATCGCGAAGTGAACAAGGGCAAGCTCACCGAGGAAGTAGTCTGGCTCCGCGCGGATCAAGAAGCCGAAGCCTTCGTGGCCCCGGCCGACGCGCCGATCGAAAAAGGCAAAATCCAGGGCGACACGATCATTGCCCGACATCGCGCCGACTTCGAGATGGTGCCGGTCGACAAGGTGCAATACATCGATGTGGCGCCGTGCCAAATGGTGGGCGTCTCCGCCAGCCTGATTCCCTTCTTGGAGCACGACGACGCCAACCGCGCGCTCATGGGATCGAACATGCAGCGGCAAGCCGTGCCGCTGCTCTTGGCCGAGCCGCCGATCGTCGCCACTGGCATGGAACGCGATGTCGCCCGTAACTCGGGCATGCTTGTTCGCGCCCGCCGCAAGGGGACGATCACGCACGTCGACGCCTCGCGGATCGAAATTGGCGACGATGTGTACCCGCTGCGCAAGTTCGTCGGACTCAATGAGCGAACCTGCCAAAACCAAAAGCCGATCATCAAAGTGGGCCAAAAGGTGGAAAAAGGCGAGGTGATCGCCGACGGCGCCGCCACCTTCCACGGCGAGCTGGCCCTGGGCCGCAATGTGCTGGTGGGCTTCATGTCGTGGGACGGCTTCAACTACGAGGACGCCATCATCATCAGCGAAGAGCTGGTGCAAAACGACACCTACACCTCGATTCACATCGAGGAGTTCGACATCGAGATTCGCGAGACCAAGCTGGGCCGCGAAGAATTCACCCGCGATATTCCCAATGTCAGCGAAAAGGCGCTGCGCAATCTCGATGAGAGCGGCATTGTGCAGATCGGCACTTATGTGCGGCCGGGCGATATCCTGGTCGGTAAGGTGTCTCCCAAGAGCAAGACCGAGCTGACGCCGGAAGAAAAGCTGCTGCACGCCATCTTTGGCCGCGCCGGCGAAGACGTGAAGAACGATTCGCTCGAAGTGCCCTCGGGCGTCGAGGGAATCGTGATCGACACGCAAAAGTTCTCGCGCCGCATGAGCCTTTCGGACGACGAGCGCCGGCAGTTCGAAAAGGCCCTCAAAGACGCCGAGGCCGAAGGCAACAGCAAGATCGCCCAGATCTTTGGCGAGATGGTGGGCGAGATCGAAAAGGTGCTCCAGCGTCAGCTCACCGACGAAGACGGCAACGCCATGGTGCGCGACCAAGAGTCCAAGTTCGTGGCCGAGCAGGCGGGCCGGTTCCGCTTGGACAACATCGAAATCCGCAGTCCGCAGCGTAAAGCGGATGTGGAAAAGCTCTATAAGACGATGTGGCCGCAAGTGGAGCTGGCCATCGACGAGCGCGACCGCAAGCTCAACTCGATGAAGCGCGGCGACGAGCTGCGCAGCGGCGTGCTGCAAATGGTCAAGGTCTACATCGCCACCAAGCGCGTGGTGAGCGTGGGCGACAAAATGGCCGGCCGGCACGGCAACAAAGGCGTGGTGGCCAAAATCCTGCCCCGCGAGGATATGCCGTTTCTGGCCGATGGCACTTCGCTGCAGATCATGCTCAACCCGCTCGGCGTGCCTAGCCGTATGAACGTGGGTCAGATTCTCGAAACGCACCTCGGTTGGGCGGGCGCCAAGCTCGGCTTTCAGGCGATTACGCCAGTGTTCGACGGCGCCAGCGAAGGCGAAATCAACGAGTGTCTCGACGTGGCCAAGCTGCCCAAGCACGGCAAGTCGCGACTCTACGATGGCCGCACCGGCGAGCCGATGGAGCAAGAAACCACGGTGGGCTACATCTACATGATGAAGCTGCACCACCTGGTCGACGACAAGGTGCACGCCCGATCGACCGGTCCTTACTCGCTCATTACTCAGCAGCCGTTGGGCGGCAAGGCG
Organism: Pirellulales bacterium; assembly: GCA_019694455.1. NCBI lineage: Bacteria > Pseudomonadati > Planctomycetota > Planctomycetia > Pirellulales > Pirellulales bacterium. Next base: position 73,464 of record JAIBBY010000022.1, on the reverse strand, counting down.
CGGTTTGGCGGCCAGCGCTTTGGCGAAATGGAAGTCTGGGCGCTGGAAGCCTACGGCGCCGCGTACATCCTGCAAGAACTGCTCACCGTCAAGAGCGACGACGTCGAAGGCCGCACCAAGATTTACGAATCGATGGTCAAGGGCGAGAACACGCTCGAGGCCGGCACGCCGGCGAGCTTCGACGTGCTCACCAACGAAATCCGTGGACTGGCCCTCAACATGCAGTTGGAAAAGCGCCGCGTTTAGTCGTACCGTCCCCTTGCCACTACCTACCGAACACGCCACCGCAAGGTGAACTCCCTCCCAGGAGAATATCAGTGAGTATCGCCGAAGGCTCTTACGATCGCATCAACGACTACGCCTCCGTCAAAATCAGCCTCGCGCGCCCGCACGACATTCGTAGCTGGTCGTTCGGCGAGGTGAAGAAGCCCGAAACGATCAACTATCGCACCTACCGTCCTGAAAAAGACGGCTTGTTCTGCGAGCGCATCTTTGGCCCGGAAAAAGACTGGGAATGCGCCTGCGGCAAATACCGCGGCATGAAGTACAAGGGCATGATCTGCGATCGCTGCGGCGTGAAGATCACGCACAGCCGCGTGCGCCGCAAGCGGATGGGCCACATCGAACTGGCGGCCCCGGTCGTGCATATCTGGTTCTTCAAGGCGATGCCCAGCCGGTTGGGTAATTTGCTCGACATGAAGACCACCAGCATGGAAAAGGTGATCTACTTTCAAGACTACGTCGTCATCGATCCCAAGGACACGCCGCTGAAGGAGCGTCAGCTTCTCACCGAAGAGGAGTACCGCAGCGCCCGCGAGCAATACGGCGAAGGCTCATTTGAAGCCGACATGGGCGCCGAGGCGGTGCGCAAGCTGCTGATGAAGCTCGAGCTGGTGCAGCTCTCCAAGGATCTGCGCGTGGCGCTCAACGAGACCGGCTCCAAGCAAAAGCAAAAGGACTACATCAACCGACTCAAGATCGTCGAGTCGATTCGCGATAGCGACAACCGCCCCGAGTGGATGGTGCTCGACGTCATTCCGGTGATTCCCCCCGATCTGCGCCCGCTGGTGCTGTTGGATTCCGGCAACTTTGCCACCAGCGATCTGAACGACTTGTATCGTCGTATCATCAACCGCAACAACCGCCTCAAGAAGCTGGTCGACCTCAACGCCCCCGAGGTCATTATTCGCAACGAGAAGCGCATGTTGCAGCAATCGGTCGACGCGCTGTTCGACAACAACCGCTGCAAGCGACCGGTGCTCGGCTCCAGCAATCGCCCGCTCAAGTCGCTCACCGACATGATCAAGGGCAAGCAAGGGCGCTTCCGCGAAAACCTGCTCGGCAAACGCGTTGACTACTCGGCGCGCAGCGTCATCGTGGTGGGTCCGAGCCTGCGACTGCACCAGTGCGGCCTGCCCAAAAAGATCGCGCTGGAGCTGTATCAACCGTTCATCATCCGCCGCTTGCGCGAGCTTGGTCACGCCGACACGATCAAGAGCGCCAAGAAGATGCTCGAGCGCAAAGACGAGGAAGTCTGGGATATCCTCGAAGAGGTGATTCACAATCATCCCGTGATGCTCAATCGCGCTCCCACCTTGCACCGCATGGGCATTCAGGCCTTTGAGCCGGTGCTGGTCGAAGGCAACGCGATCAAGTTGCATCCGCTGGTGTGCAAAGGCTTCAACGCCGACTTCGACGGCGACCAGATGGCGGTGCATTTGCCGCTATCGATCGAGGCCCAGGTCGAGGCGCACACGCTGCTGATGTCGACCAACAACATCTTCAGCCCCGCCAACGGCGCGCCGATCATCAGCCCCTCGCAAGACATCGTGATGGGTTGCTACTACATGACCATGGGCGTCCCGGTCGCCAAGGGCGACAACATGGTCTTCAGCTCGCTCAACGAGGTGCAGCTAGCGCACTCGCTGGGCGTGGTGCACACGCACGCCAAGATTCGCGTCAAGCTGCCGCCAACACGGCGGCTGAAGACCGAGGGAGACGCCGAGCCGGCACCGCCAGGCCAGATCATCACCACCACGGTGGGCCGCGTGATCTTCAACATGCACCTGCCGCAGGGCATGCCGTTTTACAACATTCCGATGCGGTCCAGCGAGTTGTCGAAGGTCATCTCCGACTGCTACCAAATGCTGGGTCGCCGCAAGACCATCGATCTGCTCGACGAAATGAACCACATGGGTTTCCGCTGGAGCACCCAGAGCGGTTTGTCGTTCGCCACCGATGATCTGATCACCCCCCCCACCAAGGCCAAGATCATCGCCGAGGCGGAAAAGAACGTCCTCAAGATTCACAAGCTGTACCAACGCGGCGTGATCACCGAGGGTGAGCGTTACAACCAGATTCTCGACGCCTGGACCCACGCCCGCGAACGCATCACCACCGAGATGATGGCCGAGCTGGAAACCGACTACCGCAGCGATGGCTACGTCAATCCGATCTTCCTCATGGCCCACTCCGGCGCCCGCGGCGGCGTCGAGCAGATTCGCCAATTGGCGGGCATGCGCGGTTTGATGGCCAAGCCGTCCGGCAAGATTATCGAAACGCCGATCAAGGCCAACTTCCGCGAGGGGCTCACCGTGCTGGAGTACTTCAGCTCCACTCACGGCGCCCGCAAGGGTTTGGCCGACACGGCGCTCAAGACGGCCGACTCGGGTTATCTCACCCGCAAGTTGGCCGACGTGGCGCAAAACGTGGTCATCACCATGCACGATTGCGGCACCACGCAAGGCATCACCAAGGGGGTGATCTACCGAGGTGAAAAGGTCGAAGTGCGGCTGGCCGACTCCATCCGCGGCCGCGTTAGCCGGCAGAACATCGTCAACCCCATCACCGACGAGGTGATTGTCGGCGAAAACGATCTGATCACCGCCGAGGTTGCTCGGCGCATCGAGGAACTGGGGCTGGAACGTATCCAAGTCCGCAGCGCCATGACCTGCGACGCTTCGCTCGGCGTGTGCCGATTGTGCTACGGCATGGACCTGTCCACCGGGTCGCTGGTGGAAGAGGGCATGGCGGTCGGCATCATCGCCGCGCAAAGCATCGGCGAGCCGGGCACCCAGCTCACCATGCGCACGTTCCACATCGGCGGCACCGCCGCTCGCGCGGTGGAAGAGAGCGAACTGCGCTCCAAGAAGGCGGGCGCCGTGCAATGCACGCGGCTCAAGGTGGTGCGCAACGACCAAGGTCAGCAAATCGTGCTCAGTCGCAACGGCGAAATCGTGATCCTCGATCCCAAGGGCCGAGAGCTGGAAAAGTACGAGATTCCCGCTGGCGCCACCCTCCTGGTCGAGGAGAACCAAGAGGTGCAGCCCGGCACGGTGCTCTGCCAATGGGACCCCCACTCGATCCCGATCCTCGGCGAGGTTGGCGGCCGCGTCCGCTTCGAGGACATCATCGAGGGCGAAACCATGCGAGCCGAAAAAGACCCCAGCGGTCACGTCCGCCGCATGATCATGGAGCACAAGGGAGACCTGCACCCGCAGATCATTCTCGAAGACACCAGCGGCAAGATTCTCGACTTCTACTACCTGCCGGAAAAGGCGAATCTCGAAGTCGAGGAAGGGCAACTAATCTCCCCCGGCACCTTGCTCGCCAAGCAAGCTCGCGAAGTCTCCGGTACGCAGGACATCACCGGCGGTCTGCCGCGCGTGACCGAAATCTTCGAGGCGCGCAAACCCAAAGACCCCGCCGTCATCGCCGAGATCGACGGCACGGTGGAACTGCTGGGCGAACGCCGCCGCGGCAAGCGAACGATCATCGTGCGCAGCGAGTCGGGCATCGAGCGTGAGCATCTGGTTTCGCACGGCAAGCACTTGCGAGTGCATGCCGGCGACTTTGTGCGGGCCGGCGAGGCGCTGGTCGACGGTCCTTTGGTGCCGCACGACATCTTGCGGATCTCGGGCGAAGAAGCCGTGCAGCAGTATCTCACCCGCGAAATCCAGAACGTCTATCGCAGCCAGCGCGTGGAAATCAACGACAAGCACATCGAGATCATCGTGGCGCAAATGTTGCGCAAGGTGAAGATCGAGTCGGTCGGCGACACCAGTCTGCTGCCGGGCAGCATCATGGACAAGTTCGAGTTCCGCGCGGCCAACCAAAAGCTGCAGCAGTGTGTGCGCATCTCCGAAAAGGGAGATGGCGATTTCGAAGTCGGCGCCATTGTGCCCAAGGACGCGCTGGAGCAGGTGAACGCCCAGATCGAAACGTTGGGCGGCGAGAATGTGCGCGGCGCGCGGCCCAAGCCGGCCACTGCCAGCACGCAACTCCTCGGCATCACCAAGGCGGCGGTGCAAAGCGCCAGCTTCATCTCGGCCGCCAGTTTCCAGGAGACCACCAAGGTGCTCACCGAGGCGGCTTTGGCCGGCAAGGTCGACAAGCTGGTGGGGCTCAAGGAAAACGTGATTCTCGGTCACCTCATTCCCGCCGGCACCGGCTTCCGCTCGTATCAAGAGTCGGAAGTTCGGATTCGGCCCGAGGCCTTGCAGGCGATTGCCGCCGAGAAGTCGAGCTTGCTGGAACGCGAGTTCCCGCTGCTGGCCGACGGCGCCGAGACCGACAATGGGCAAAAGTCGACCGCCGGCGACGGCACGGCCGCCTTGGAAGCGATTTTCCGCGGAGCGGAGCCGCAGCCCGGCGCCAATCCCTAGTTCGACCGACCGGATCCTCGCTTGACAGGCGGCCCGGTTCCGATAGTTTATTTGATTCGCGCGAGTTTCGGCCCCCGGTCCGACCCGCGCCGGCAATCGGTTCGTCCGCTACCGACATGCGGTCCTGCGGGCGCAAAAGAAAACTGCGAGAGATGAATGCCCACGATCAACCAATTGGTGCGTAAACGACGCAAGAAGCCGCGGCGGTTCAGCAAATCGCCAGTGCTCGAGTCGTGCCCGCAAAAGCGCGGCGTCTGCCTTCAGGTGAAGACCATGACGCCGAAGAAGCCGAATTCCGCGCTCCGCAAGATTGCCCGCGTCCGGCTCTCCAATGGCAAAGAAGTGACTGTCTATATCCCGGGCGAAGGCCACACGCTGCAAGAACACTCCATCGTGCTGGTCCGCGGCGGTCGCGTTCGCGATCTGCCGGGGGTGCGCTATCAGGTGGTTCGCGGCGCCCTCGACACGCTCGGCGTGCAAGGTCGCAAGCAGTCGCGTAGCCGCTACGGCGCCAAGAAGTCGTAGCCTCCCGTCTGACTAATTAACATTCTGCCTCGAAAACACGCAGGACTTCCCTCATGGGCTCCATTACCGCCAGCCGCAAGTCGCTTCGCCCCGACCCCCGCTTCGACTCGTTGCTGGTTTCCAAATTCGTCAATTGCCTCATGTGGGACGGCGAAAAGAGCACCGCGCAGCGCGTTTTCTACGATGCGATGGATCAAATTCACGAGCGCTCGGGCAACAACCCGATCGACGTGTTCAATCAGGCGATCGAGAACGTCAAGCCAGAAGTGGAAGTGCGCAGCCGCCGCGTCGGCGGCGCCGCCTACCAGGTGCCAATGCAGGTGAATCGCAATCGTCAGCTTTCGCTGGCGATCCGCTGGATTCTCCTGGCCGTGCGTGAGAAGAAGGGTCGCCCCTCCTCGCAGAAGCTGGCCGACGAGTTGTTGGCCGCGTACAAGCGCGAAGGCGCCGCCTACACGCGCCGCGAGAATGTGCATCGCATGGCCGACGCCAACAAGGCGTTCGCGCATTTCGCCTGGTAAGCTCGAACATTCGCACGCCGCGCCGGATTGCAATTCCCGCGCGGCGTTTCTTTTGCGCCCCGCCAACATCAACTGAGGTTGCCGACAAAACGCAAGTCCACAGTCTGGCGCCGCGAGTCTTGAAAGGGGATTCTCCCTGGGCAGCAGGCGCCGGCCGCCTCGCCACACCCTCCAACCCCTGCCTGGCCTCGTCATGGCTCGCGATCTCAAGCAAATTCGCAACATCGGCATCATCGCCCATATCGACGCCGGCAAGACCACCGTCACCGAGCGGATGCTCTTTTACACCGGCGCCACCCACAAGATGGGAGAGGTCGACAAAGGGACCACCATCACCGACTTCGACCCCGAGGAGCAGCAGCGCGGCATCACCATCAACGCGGCCTGCGTCACCTTTCAGTGGAAAGACGTGGCCGTGAACCTGATCGACACGCCCGGGCATGTCGATTTCACCGCCGAGGTCGAGCGCAGCCTGCGCGTGCTGGATGGCGGCGTGGTGGTGTTCAGCGCCCGCGAAGGGGTCGAGGCGCAGAGCGAAACGGTCTGGCGCCAGGCCGACAAATACGGCGTGCCGCGGATCGCGTTCATCAATAAGCTCGATCGCGAAGGCGCCGACTTCGAGGGAACGCTCGACGAGATTCGCGAACGCCTGGAAGCGAACCCCGTCGCCGTGCAGATACCGGTCGGCGCGGGCCCGCCCCATCAAGCCAACGCCTTTCGCGGCATCATCGACCTGGTGGAGATGAAGCTGCTCACGTTTCCGCCCGAGACCAACGGCGCGCGGGTCGAGACGGCTGAAATTCCGGCCGACATGATCGACGAGGCGCAGCTCTGGCGCGAGCAGCTAGAAGAACAGCTCTTCAACTTTTCCAACGAATTGGCCGAACTCGTGCTGGCCCAGGAGCCGGCGCCGCCAACGCTCATTCGGCAAGTGCTCCGCGACGCGGCGCTGCACCGCCTGGCGGTGCCGGTGTTCTGCGGCTCCGCGCTCGATCACATTGGGGTGCAGCCACTGCTCGACGGCGTGGCCGACTACCTGCCCAGCCCGCTCGACGTGCCGCCGGTCGAAGGCGTCAATCCCAAGAAGAAGGGCGCCGTCGAACGCCGCAAACCGTCTCCCGACGAACCATTTTGCGGGCTGGTGTTCAAGATCGAAGCGGCCCGCCACGGCGATCTGCATTTTGTGCGCGTGTACTCCGGGCAACTCAAAGGCAACTCGCGTGTCTACAACCCCGGCAAGGACAAGAAAGAGAACGTCAGCCAGTTGTGGCACATCCAGGCCGATCGCCGCGCGCAGGTCGAAACGGTCGAGGCGGGAGACATTGTCGGCGTGATCGGCCTGCGCGCCAGCATCACCGGCGACACCATCTGCGATTCGCAGCACCCCATCTTGCTGGAGACGATTCAGTTTCCGGAAACGGTGATCTCGATGGCCATCGAGCCAGAAAGCTCCGCCGAGCGCAAAAAGCTTTCCGACACGCTGGAGATGATGAAGCGGCAAGATCCCACGTTTCGCGCCAAGGAGAACGAAGACACCGGCCAAACGCTCATCAGCGGCATGGGCGAGTTGCACTTGGAGATCATCAAGAACCGCTTGCTCCGCGACTACAACCTGAACGTGCGCGTCCACAAGCCACGCGTCAGTTATCGCGAAACCATCGAACGCGCGACCGAAGTGGTTGGCGAATGCCAGCGTCAACAAGCGGGCCAAACGCTGTACGCGCAGGTGAAGCTGCGCATCGCGCCTCTCACCCTGGGCGAAAAGCCGATCGTCGTCGACGCGACCGGCGCGGCCGAGGAGCAGATTCCGGAACTCTGGATGCCGGCGGTGATGGAAGTGCTGCGCGAGCAAGCGGCGGGGGGCGGGTCGCTGGGCTATCCGCTGATGAAGACGCATTTCACCGTCGTTGGCGGCGACTGGCGCGAAGGCGAGTCCAGCGAACTGGCCTTTCGCATCGCCACGGCCGACGCCTTTCAAAAGGCGATTCGCGGCGCCGGCGTGGTGCTGCTGGAACCGATCATGAAGCTGGAGATCACCACGCCCGAGGACAACTTGGGCGACTTTGTCAGCGACTTGCAGCAGCGGCGGGCGATCATCCATCGCACTCAAATGCGCGGCAAAAACGCGCTCGTCGAGGCCGAGGCCCCGTTGGCCAACTTGTTCGGTTATTCCAGCGCCATGCGGGGGCTCAGCCAGGGACGCGCAAGCTGCTCCATGGAGCCAGCGGCCTACGGACCCGCCCCGCCCGAGGTCCTCAAGGAATTTTTGTGAGTATTCCCTGCGAGCAGCGGTATTTCTTGCAATTTGCAGGCGTTGACAGTCTATCGGGGAACCCTTAACATTTTTGATTCGCCCATGAGCGTGGGCCCCATGCAGTGGGAAGTTTTCGCAAGTTGGCCCGCTGCGGGCTTGGTTGAAAGTCGTGTTGGGAGCGTATTGTGGCTGGTCATTCGAGTGAGACGATTCGCATCCGTATGGAAGCCTACGATCATGCCGTGCTCGATCAAAGCGCGGCCGAGATCGTCGATACGGCCAAGCGAACCGGCTCAGAAGTGCATGGCCCCATTCCGCTGCCCACACGCATCGAGCGCTACACCGTCTTGTCGAGTCCGCACGTCGACAAAAAGGCGCGGCAGCAGTTCGAGATTCGCACGCACAAGCGGCTGATCGACATCGTGCGATCGACCGCCAAAACGATCGAAGCGCTCAACAAGCTCAGCTTGCCCGCGGGCGTGGATATCAAGATCAAGGCTTCCAGCAGGCATTAATCAAAATACTCCAGGCGCCAGAGCGCGATCGGGCCAGAACCTGGGCCCGCGTGCTTCAGTCGCTTGGTTGCTGCGGCAATCGGGTGGTTTTCGCAGATATGAAATGGAAGCTCGACGGGTAACGAGAGGCATTGCCTCTGGGTCCCGCGAGCAGCGCAAAAGTCGAGGCAACGACGATGGCGATCGGATTGCTCGGCCGTAAGGTCGGGATGACTCAGATATTTGACGAGACCGGCGAGGCGATCCCGGTCACGGTATTGGCTGCCGGTCCCTGTCATGTCCTCCAGTTGCGCACCGCCGACAGCGATGGATATGCCGCCGTTCAATTGGGCTTTCTTGATAAGCCCCGCCGCTTGGCCAGTCGCAGCGAGCGCGGCCATGTCGCCAAGCTCGATAGCAAGCAACAAAAGCGCCGCTCCGCTGCGGGCGCGACTGCCGTGGCCAAGGCCGACTGCGAGCCCAAACGATTCATTCGCGAGATCACCGGCGAAGTGGGCGACGTGCAGGTTGGCCAGGAACTCAAGGTCAACGTCTTTGAGGGGGTCGCCGCCGTCGATGTGATCGGCACCTCCAAGGGGCGCGGCACCGCCGGCGTGATGAAGCGGCACAATTTCAGCGGCCAGCGCGCGTCGCACGGCGTCAAGAAGGTGCATCGCCACGCGGGCTCGATCGGCCAAAGCCAGTTTCCGGGGCACGTGCAAAAGGGGCGTCGCATGGCCGGCCAGTACGGCAACGCGCAGTGCACGGTGCGCAACCTGAAGGTGGTGCGGATCGACGCCGACAACAACCTGCTGTTGGTCCGTGGCGCGGTGCCGGGGCCGAACGGCGGGTACGTCCTCATTCGCGAGTCGAACAAGCTATAGGCAAGGCGATTGGCGCACCGGCGCTGATCGAAGGGATAGGATCGAGCGAGTCATGGCAAGTCTGCCCATTTTTGATCGAACTGGTCGCGAGGTTGGCAAGTACGACCTCGACCCCGCGCAGCTCGCGCCGCGCGTCAATCGGCAGCTCCTGCACGACGCCGTGGTCATGTATCAGGCGAACCTGCGACAAGGCAGCCACCGCACCAAGACCCGCGCCGAGGTGGCCGGGTCGACCAAGAAGCTGTATCGCCAAAAGGGGACGGGCAACGCCCGCGCCGGCTCGCGGCGCAGCGGCACGCGTCGCGGCGGCGGTCACATCTTCGCCTTGCGTCCGCGCGATTATGGCTACCGGTTGCCCCGCAAGGCGCTGCAGTTGGCCACGCGGATGGCCCTGGCCTCCAAGCTGCGCGACGAGCAGGTGGTGGTGATCGACGATCTCAAATTCGAGTCGCCCCGCACCAAAGACATGGCGCTGGTGCTCAAGGCGCTCAAGATCGACGGCAATCGCGTGCTGGTCGCCACCGCCGATCACGACGTCAACGTGTACAAGAGCGCTCGCAACATCGAGCAGGTGTCGGTCTCGCCGGCCGCTGATCTCAACGCCTACACCGTGCTTGCGGCGCGGCGGCTGCTGATTACTCGCGCCGCGCTCGACGCGATTCGCGACAAGGCCGCGCAGGCTTCGACTGGCGCCAAGGCGACTGCATAGAACAAACGAGGAAGTCATGGCCAAAGAGCAAGCAACCCCCACCGCGGCGCCGCCGGCTCCACCCGAGTCGCTGGCCGGCGTGCAACTCAAGTCGCATCAAGTGCTGTTGCGCCCGCTGGTCACCGAGAAGGGCATGCACCGCTCGACGCGGCAAAACGCCTACTCCTTTCGGGTCAATCCGTTGGCGACTAAAGAAGACATTCGCCGCGCCGTCGAAGAACTGTTCAACGTCAAGGTATTGGGCGTCAACACGCAGAACCGCAAGGGCAAGCCGCGTCGCAATCGTTTTCGCGTGGGGCGCACCGGCGATTGGAAGAAGGCGATTGTCAAGCTCCACTCCGAGCACCGCATCGACTTCTTCTAAACACTGACACACGTAGACAGAGATCACACTGCCATGGGCATCCGTCGCTACAACCCCACATCGCCAGGCCGCCGCGGCGCGTCGGTGAGCGATTTTGCCGACCTGACTCCCGGCGCCAAGCCGGAGAAGAGCCTGCTGCGCCCGCTCAAGAAGACCGGTGGCCGCAACAACCAAGGCAAAGTCACCGCCCGTCATCGCGGCGGCGGCCACAAGCGAGCCTACCGCCTGGTGGACTTCAAACGCGATAAAGACGGCGTGCCGGCTCGCGTCGACTCGATCCAGTACGATCCCAATCGCTCGGCCCGCATCGCCTTGTTGCACTATGTCGACGGCGAGAAGCGCTACATCCTGGCCCCGCAGGGCCTGGTGGTCGGCGCCACGGTGCAAAGCGGCGCCGAAGCGCCCCCAAACGTCGGCAATAGCCTGCCGATGAGCGCTATCCCGCTCGGCCTGACAATTCACAACATCGAGATGAAGCCCGGTCGCGGCGGACAAATCTGCCGCTCCGCCGGCGCCAGCGCCGTGTTGGCGGCCCGCGACGCGAACTGGGCTCAGATCACGCTGCCCAGCGGCGAAATCCGCCGCATCCCAGCGATCTGCCGTGCCACCATCGGCGCCATCGGCAACGCCGATCACATGAACATCACGCTTGGCAAGGCAGGGCGCAAGCGCTGGCTGGGCCGCCGCCCGCATGTGCGCGGCACTGCCATGAACCCCATCGATCACCCGCACGGCGGTGGCGAGGGACGCACCAAGGGTGGACGGCATCCGGTGAGTCCCACGGGCAAGCCCACCAAGGGCGGCAGCACCCGCAAGCGTCGCAAGCCGTCGAACGCCGCGATTGTGCGACGTCGCCGCTCGCGTCGTTACGGCATTATCAAGATTGGCTAACTTTGGCAGTGATTACCAAATCAAGAAGCACTGACGGTCGAGAGTTGAGAAAGTCTCGTCCCTAGGCAAAACAGTCGGCAAACAGGAATCTCATGGGAAGGTCGTTAAAAAAGGGCCCGTACGTCGACGCGAAGTTGTACCTCAAGGTCGACCGCCTCAACTCGGATGGCGCCAAGCGCGAGCTCAAGACCTGGGCCCGGGCCTGCACCATTGTGCCGGAGTTTGTCGGCCATACTTTCTTGGTGCACAACGGCAAGGTGCATCAAAAGGTGTTCGTCACCGAGGAAATGGTCGGGCATAAGCTGGGCGAGTTCGCCCCCACCCGAACCTTCCGCGGCCACGGCACGAAGGGCAAGAAGTAGCAGATAACCGCGTCCGCCTGCCGGACCGCGCTGAGGAAATCGATCATGGCATACGAAGCAACACACCGATTCGCCCGCATGAGCGCCCAAAAGGTGCGGCCGTTGGCGAACTTGATTCGCGGCAAGTCCGCCGACGACGCGCTGAACATTCTGCGCTATCAGCCGCAGCGCGGCGCGCGGCTGCTGGAAAAGGTCCTCAAAAGCGCGCTGGGCAACGCCGAGGATCAACGAGCTGCCAACCCCAATCACCTGGTCGTGATCGACGCTCGCGTCGATGGCGGCCCCATGTTCAAGCGCATTCGACCGCGTGCCCGCGGCATGGCTTTTATGATCAAAAAGCGCACCTGCCACATCAAAGTGGCGCTCGACGCCAAGTAGTTTCGACGCCCAATCGTTTCATTCATACCTCGCCGACCGGCATTCACACTCGCCAAGAAAACCGAGCTAAGCATGGGCCAAAAAGTCAATCCACGCGGCTTTCGCGTCGGCATCATGGAAGGCTGGAAGAGCCGCTGGTATGCCTCCAAGAAGGAGTTCAGCGAGCTACTGATCGAGGATTTCAAGATCCGCAAGTTCATCAAAGGCAAGTATCGCTTCGCCGGCATTCCGCAAATCCAGATCGAGCGCACCCGCGACGAGGTGAAGGTGATCCTGTTCACCGCGCGGCCCGGCGTGCTCATTGGCCGCAAGGGCCAGGAGGTCGAACGGTTGCAAGAAGAGTTGCAGGGCCTGATCGGCCGCCGTGTGAACATCAAGATCGAGGAGATCACGCGCCCCGAGATCTACGCCCAACTGGTGGCTGAGGACATCGCCGACCAATTGGCCAAACGCTCCAGCTTTCGCCGCACCATGAAGCGGGCGATGGAGCAAACCATGGACGCGGGCGCTAAAGGCATCAAGATTCAACTCGCCGGCCGCTTGGGCGGCGCCGAAATGGCTCGCTGCGAAAAGCAGAGCGCCGGGTCCATTCCGCTGTCCACGTTGCGGGCAAAAATCGATTACGGTTTCACCGAGGCCAAGACGCCGCAGGGGCATATCGGCGTGCAGGTGTGGGTGAACCAAGGCATGTATCAAGACGAGGAGACGGCTCATGGCGCTGATGCCCAAGAGGGTCAAGCACCGAAAAAGCCAAAGAGGACGTATAAGAGGTGACGCGCAGCGTGGCAACCGGGTCGTCTTTGGCGACTTTGGTTTGCAAGCCACGCAAGGCGGTTATCTCAGCGCGCAGACCATCGAGGCCGGCCGTATCGCGGCGCAGCAATATCTGCGCACCGAGGGTCGCCTTTATATCCGCGTGTTTCCGCACAAGCCCATCACCTCCATCCCCCTGGAAACCCGCATGGGTAAAGGCAAGGGAGAGCCGGAGTATTGGGCCGCGGTGATTCGTCCGGGAACCGTGCTGTACGAGATCGGTGGCGTGTCGGAAGAAGCCGCGCGGCTGTGCCTGCAGCGGCTCGCGCACAAGATGCCGATGTCGGTGCGGTTCCTCAAGCGTCGTCCCATGCATGGAGCCTAGCCGCCAATGAGCAAAGCCAGCGAATTGCGAGAAATGAGCGACGAGCAACTGGGCCTGATGCTCCAGGAGACGTCGGAAACGCTGTTTCGACTGCGCATCCAGTCGCAGACCGAAAAGCTCGACGCCCCCAGCGAACTGCGCAAGCATCGCCGCCTGATTGCCCGCATCCATACCGTCAAAAACCAGCGCGCCCGGCAGCAGGCCGCGCAGAACTAACCGAAGGAAACAGCTTGCCGCGACGGCAAGTTGGCAGGAACCGCAAGCCATGCCCAAGCGAATTTTGATCGGCGTCGTCACCAGCGATAAGGCGACCAAGACCCGGCGCGTGGAGATTCAGCGCTTGGTGAAGGATCCGCAGTACGGCAAGTACGTGCGGCGGCGCACCGTTTGCCATGTGCATGACGAAAACAATGAGTCCGCGCAGGGCGACACGGTGGAGATCGTCGAGACGCAGCCGCGCAGCCGCACCAAGTGCTGGGATCTGGTCCGCGTGGTCGCCAAGAACCGCGGGGTGGACATTGCCGCCATGCGGGCCGCCGCCCGTGCCAAGACAGAGTCGGAAATCGAGTCGGCTTAGCAGCGCCCCCGCCAGACCCAGGCAAGATTTTAGGTAGTCAACCATGATTCAGATGCAAACCCGGCTCGATGTGGCCGACAACACCGGCGCCAAGGAAGTCATGTGCTTCAAGGTGCTCGGCGGCACCCACCGTCGCACGGCCGGGCTGGGCGATATCGTCGTGTGCAGCGTCAAGAGCGTGATCGCCGGCTCCGACATCAAGAAGGGGGCCGTGGTCAAGGGGGTCATCGTCCGCTGTCGCAAACCAACGCGGCGCAAGGACGGCAGCTATGTGCGGTTCGACTCCAACGCCCTAGTAATCATCGACAACGACAAAAATCCTCGCGGCACCCGCATCTTCGGCGCGGTGGCCCGTGAGCTCCGCGACCGCAATTTCATGAAGATCGTCAGCCTGGCGAGCGAGGTGGTGTGATGCATCTACGAGTCGAAGACATGGTCGAGGTTCGCACCGGCGACGATCGCGGCACGCGCGCCCGCATCTTGAAGGTGCTTCCCGACGCCGGCAAGGTGGTGGTCGAAGGGGTCAACCGCGTTTACAAGCACGTTCGCCGCAGCCAGCGGAACCCGCAGGGCGGCCGCTTGTCGAAGGAAATGCCGATCCGCGTGGCCAATGTGCTGCTGGTCTGCAAGTCGTGCGGCGCCGCGACGCGCACCGGCGCCCGGTATCTGGACGACGGCAGCAAAGAGCGGTTTTGCAAGTCGTGCGGCGCGGGCAATGGCCAGGTCGCCCCCGCCCGAGCCCGTTACGCGAAATCGGCGAAGAAATAAGAGGATACGAACGTGGCTGCCAAAGAGAAGCAAGACAAACCCAAGGCCGAGAAGGCCGACAAGCCCAAGAAGACCAAGGGGGGCGACGAGCCCGTCTCGGCCAGCACCGCCGTGCCGCGGCTGAAGCAGAAGTACCTGCAAGAGGTGCTACCGGCGTTGGCCGAGAAGTTTGGCCGCACCAATGTGCTGTCGCTGCCGCATCTCGAAAAGATCTCCGTCAACATGGGCGTCGGCGCCGCGATCACCGAAAAGAAATATCTCGAAGAGGCGCAAGCGGCGCTCACCCAAATCTGCGGCCAAAAGGCGATTATCACCAAGGCCCGCCAATCGATCGCCGGCTTCAAGCTCCGCGAAGATCAGCCAATCGGTTGCAAGGTCACGCTCCGCGGCAATCGCATGTGGGAGTTCTTGGATCGTTTGGTCTCGCTGGCGCTGCCGCGTGTGCGCGACTTTCGCGGTGTGAACCCCAACGCCTTCGACGGCCACGGCAACTACAGCATCGGCCTCTCCGAGCAATTGGTGTTCCCCGAACTGAATCCTGACAAGTACACCCGCCAGCAAGGCATGAACATCACGCTGGTGTTTTCCACCAACAGCAACGACGAATCGCGCGAGGCGCTGCGGCTGTTGGGACTTCCGTTCCGCACGGCCGACCAATCGGCTGGCGCGGCGTAGCATTGTTCCGTTTCTGATTAGCCCGAATATCCTTTACCGCTGGATTGACAGGAAGCCGCATGGCGAGCAAGTCAAAGATCGCGAAAGCCAAGCAGACGCCCAAGTTTTCCACCCGGCGCGTCTCGCGGTGCAAACTATGTGGCCGGCCTCGTGCCGTGTATCGCAAGTTCGGCGTGTGCCGCATTTGCTTCAAGAACTTGGCGAACGAAGGCCTGATTCCTGGCGTTAAGAAGTCGAGCTGGTAAGCGCTGGCGCGCAAAGCAAGAGGATCCAGATTCCTATGATGACCGACCCTATCTCCGACATGTTGACCCGCATTCGGAATGCGGTGCGTGTCGAGCGTCCTGCCGTCGAGATGCCGCTGTCGAAGGTCAAGCGGGGTGTGGCCGAAGTGCTCAAGCGCGAAGGCTACATCTGGGATTTCGAGGAGGTCGAATCGGCGCCCGCGCGGCAACTGCGGATTCACCTCAAGTACGGACCCAACGGCGAACGCCTGATTCGTCATATTCGCCGCGTCAGCAAGCCCGGCCGTCGCATTTACAGCCGCTCGGCCGAGCTGAAGCCCGTCCTCAACGGCCTGGGCATCCGCATCATCAGCTCCAGCCGCGGCGTGATCAGCGATCGCGAGGCGCGCCAGCGCAACCTGGGCGGCGAAGTCCTCTGCGAACTTTGGTAGTCCCCGAAACGCGAAGCATCCCCCTCCGGTTAAACCGACCACGAATCAATAGCCTGCCGAGCCACGAATCATGTCACGCATTGGAAAACTGCCGGTTGCCGTGCCCGACGGCGTCAAAGTCCAACTCACCGACAGGTTGATCCAGGTCGAAGGCGCCAAGGGCAAACTGGAATTCGCCCATCGTCCCGAGGTGAAGGTGGCTTACGACCAGGCCGCCAAGACGATTACCGTCACCCGCGAGAACAACGAGCGGTTGTCGCGCGCCCTGCACGGCCTGACCCGCGCCTTGATCCAAAACATGGTGCAAGGCGTGTCGAAAGGGTATGAAAAGAAGCTGGAAATCGTCGGCGTCGGCTACCTGGGAGCGATCTCGGGCAACGTCCTGCAAATTCGCGCCGGCTACGCCAACGAAGTTCACAAGCAGATCCCCGCAGGGCTCAAGGTGACCTGCCCCGATCAAACGCACGTCGTGATTCAAGGCGCCGACAAGCAGTTGGTGGGCCAGTTCGCGGCCGAAGTGCGTGCGATTCGCAAACCAGAACCGTACAAAGGCAAGGGCATCCGCTACGACGGCGAACAGGTCCGTCGCAAGGCCGGCAAGGCGACGATCAAATAACGTCCCGCTGGCGCGAGTCGACGGCCCCGATGTCACGAGAGCGAAGGTAAACCGCAGTGAACCACGAAAAAACAATTGCCAAGCAACGCCAGCGCCGCCGTTTCCGCGTGCGCAAGACAATTCGCGGAGACGAGCAGCGCCCGCGCTTGACCATCCACCGCAGTCATCAACACATTTACGCTCAAATCATCGACGACGATGGCGGCCGCACCTTGGCGGCGGCCAGCAGCATCGAGAAGGATGTGCGCGGCGGCCTCAAGTACGGCGGCAACAAAGACGCCGCGCAGGCGATTGGCCGCTTGGTGGCGGAGCGCGCCCTGGCCGCGGGCGTCAAGCAGGTGAAGTTCGATCGCCGCGAATACAAATATCATGGCCGCGTGGCGGCCCTGGCCGAAGCCGCCCGCGAGGCGGGACTCAGTTTCTAACCGTTCGACAAGAATTGGAGCGCGACCCAGCGTGGCTAACGAAACAACACGTGGCGAGTTGATTGACAAAGTGGTGAAGATCCGCCGCTGCGCCGCCGTGGTCAAAGGCGGTCGCCGGTTCAGCTTCGCCGCCATGGTCGTGGTCGGCAACGGCCGCGGCAAGGTCGGCTGGGGCTACGGCAAGGCGAACGAAGTCCCCCCGTCGGTCGAAAAGGCGGTCAAGGACGGCAGCCGCAGCATGAAAGAAATCACGCTGGCCGGCGCCACCATTCCGCATGCCGTCAAGGGACGCTACGGCGCCGCCCAGGTCGTGCTCCTGCCCGCCAGCCCCGGCACCGGCGTCTTCGCCGGCGCCAGTGTTCGCGCGGTGTGCGAGGCGGCTGGCATCCACGACATCCTGACCAAGAGCTTCGGCTCCAACAACCCCATCAATCTCGTCAAAGCCACGCTCGACGCGCTGCATCAACTGCGGTCGCCGCAAGACATCGAGCGCCTGCGCGGAGTTTCGCTGGCATGAACATTCACGACGTCCATCAAAAGATCAAAAAGAACAAAAAGCCGCAGCGGCTCGGTCGCGGCGAAAGCTCCGGCACCGGCAAGACCGCCGGCCGCGGCCACAAGGGCCAAGGCCAATTGGCGGGCTGGACCGCCCATCCGGCCTTCGAAGGCGGCCAGATGCCGTTGGTGCGCCGCATTCCCAAACGCGGTTTCAACAACCAATGGGCGCGGATCGTCGTCAGCGTCAACTTGGGCGAGCTCGACGAGTTGTTCTCGGCGGGCGAAGAGGTCACCCCCGAGACCCTCAAGGCAAAAGGCCGCTTGAAGGTCCGCTACGAACTGCTCAAAATTCTTGGCAATGGTCAATTGACCAAGAAGCTCAAGATCTCGGCCCATCGCTTCAGCGCGGCGGCCGCCGAAAAGATCAAGCACGCCGGCGGCGAAGCGGTCATTCTGCCCGGCCCAGCGCCGGTCAAGCGTCCCGAAAAAAGCAAAGGCAAAGCCAAGCGGGCGGCTGCCAGCAAGTAGTCGCGCGGGTCGTGCCCCGATGGATCAGGGCTCGTGACCGCTTGCGCAGCGCGCGAAACGGACTAGAACTATGTGGGAAAAAGTTCGCGTCATCTTCACGATTCCTGAGTTGCGGCAGAAGATTCTGCTCACGCTCCTCTTCTTGGCGATCTATCGCGTGGGCTGGTTCATCCCGCTCCCGATCGTCAACCAGGAGGTGATGCGCAACTTCTTCAAGAACGCCGGCAACCAAGGCGTCGGCGCCATGCTGCAGCAGGTGGCGGTGTTCAGCGCCAGCCAGTTGAGCGAGGCCACCATCTTCGGCCTTGGCATCATGCCGTACATCTCGGCGTCGATTATCTTTCAACTCCTCGGCAGCGTGTGGGCTCCGCTCGAACGGCTGCAAAAAGAGGGGGAAACCGGCCGCAAAAAGATCAACGAGTACACCCGCTACGCCACCGTGGCCATCTGCCTGGTGCAAAGCTGGTTCTATGTCGCCTGGCTCGTGCGTTCCAATTTCGTGCGGGCGGAGTTTCTCACCTCCGGCGGACATCTTTGGTTTAGTTGGACCATCGTGGCGGTGGCCACCATGACTGCCGGCACCGTGTTCCTCATGTGGCTCGGCGAGCAGATCGACGAGTTCGGCATCGGCAACGGCATCAGCTTGCTCATCATGGCCGGCATTCTTGCCCGCATGCCGCAGGCTGGCTACGACCTGATTGCGCCCATTTTGCAAAATGGCATTCAGCTAACCGGCGGTGGCGTGGGCGAAATGGGGGTCGAAACCCTGATCGTGCTCGCCGTGCTGTTTGTCGGCGTCATCATGGGCGTGGTGTTCATCACGCAGGGTCAGCGCCGCATTCCCACCCAAAGCGCCAAGCATGTGCGCGGACGCCGGGTGTTTGGCGGCGGTCGGCAGTATCTGCCGCTGCGGGTCAATCAATCAGGCGTCATGCCGATCATCTTCGCCAGCAGTCTGTTGATGTTTCCGCAGATCATCTTCGCCACGCTGTATCAGAATTTTCCGAACAGCGGCCTGCTGGCCGGGCTCAACGACGCCTTCTCGCGCGGCACCTCGTTCTTTTACAACGTGCTGTACATCGTGCTCATCTACTTCTTCTGCTACTTCTGGACGGCCATCACCTTCAACCCCAAGGACATGGCCAACAACCTCAAGGATTTTGGCACGTTCATCCCGGGATATCGGCCGGGCAAACGCACTGGCGACTACCTCGAAAAGGTGATGATCCGCATCACGTATGTGGGCGCCGGATTTTTGGCCCTAGTCGCCATCTTGCCGACCATCGTCTCCAGTTCGCTGGGCGTGCCGTTTCAGATCGCCAGCTTTTACGGAGGAACCGGCTTGCTGATCGCGGTGAGCGTCGCTTTCGATCTGGTGCAAAAGATCGATAGCCACCTCGTGATGAGAAACTACCGAGGCCTTCTGGAAAAGTAGCCGCCGGACGCCGGTCAAAGCCGGCGTCGCAGGCTCCGAGAGTGCGCCCATGCGGATAGTCTTCATCGGTCCGCCCGGAGCCGGAAAAGGTACCCAATCGGCCAACATGATTCGCGAGCTCGGGATCCTGCACCTGAGCACCGGCGAAATGTTGCGCAAGGCTCAACAAGAAAAAACCCGGCTCGGCCGGCTGGCTAGCGACTACATCAACACCGGGCAACTGGTGCCCGATCCCTTGATTTTGCAACTCATTGGCGAGCGGTTGGTGCAACCCGATTGTCAGCGCGGCTATCTGCTCGACGGCTTTCCGCGTACCCTGGGGCAGGCCAAAGCGCTCGACGAATACCTGCATCAGCAGGGCACTCCGTTGGATGTGGTGATCGAACTGGTGGTCGACGAGGCCGAGTTGACGCGCCGACTGTCAGACCGCGGTCGGTCCGACGACAACCCCGAGATCATTCGCCAACGGCTCCGCTCTTTCCAGGATCAAACCCGTCCCTTGATTCGTTACTACTCCGACAAAGGATTGATGGAGGCGATCGACGCCATCGGTACGACGGAAGAAGTCTTTCAGCGCATCATGCAAGCTATCCAACGCCACACACCCACCGCCTAGAAAACAAACGCCCCCTACCGTGCATACCCTTCGTTCCCCACGCGAGATCGCGCTGATGCGCAAGGCCGGCCTGGTGGTCTGGCAGGCCCACCAGATCGCCCGCGAGATGGTCCGCCCCGGCGTCACCACCGGCGCAATCGACGCCGCCATCGACGAGCACATTGTCAACTGCGGCGGCATTCCGCTCTTCAAAGGGGTGCCGGGCAAAATCCCGTTCCCCGCCGCCTCGTGCATCTCGGTCAACGACGAAGTGGTGCATGGCATTCCCGGTCCGCGCCAGCTCAAAGAAGGAGACATCGTTAGCATCGACATCGGGGTGAAGTTCGATGGCTGGTGCGGCGACTCCGCCTACACCCATCCGGTGGGCCAGGTGGCGCCAGACGTGGCGCGGCTCTTGGACATCACCAAAGGCGCTTTGCAGGTGGCCATTGAAAAGATGGCCACCGCCAAGGTATGGAGCGAGGTGGCCGGCGAGATGGAACGCTATGTCAAAGACGCCAACTTCTCGGTGGTCGAATGTTTCGTCGGCCACGGGATTGGCCGCGACATGCACGAAGACCCGCAGGTGCCAAACTTTGTCAGCGGCTCGCTGCGTCGCAACGGCGATTTCAAGCTGGAGCCGGGGTTGGTGATCGCCGTCGAGCCGATGGTCAACATGGGGGGCAAACGCGTCAAGGCGCTCGCCGACCATTGGACCCAGTCGACTCACGACGGCAAGCCGAGCGCCCACTTCGAACACACGATTGCGATGACGCAAAACGGCCCCTACGTGCTCACCGGCCCCCCCGATCAGCCGGCGCCGTGAGGGTCTAGCGCCGCCAAATGGCGGGACAGCAAAAGCCGCCAGCGAAAACCAACCGGCGGGGAGCAAAAATCACGCCGTAGTGCCTTGCGTTGGAACGGCCAGGACTCATATACTTAGGTGCTTTCGACCTAGCCACTAGAGCGGTCAAGGATTGCGGTCATGAAGGTTCGCGCAAGCGTCAAGCGGATTTGTGAGCATTGCAAGATCGTGCGCCGGCGCGGCGTGGTCTTTGTGGTCTGCAACAATCCACGTCATAAGCAGCGTCAGGGTTAAGATTTAGCGCTTTTTGGCGCCACTAGGGATGCATCGCGGCCCCGCCGCGTAGGGAGAATCGGTTCATGCCTCGTCTGATGGGTGTAGATATCCCGAACGACAAGCCCGCTTGGGTGTCGCTCACGTACCTGTATGGCGTTGGTCCCAAGTCGGCGCTAGAGCTCTGCCAAAAGGCCGGAGTCAATCCGCAGGCCCATGCCCGCGAACTGGCCGAAGACGAGCTGGCCCGCATCTCGGTGCTGCTCGACAAAGATTACACCGTCGAAGGCCAGTTGCGTCGTCAACTGGCGCAGAACATCGCGCGGCTGCGCGACATCAACTGCTATCGCGGCATCCGGCATCGTCGTGGTTTGCCGGTGCGCGGCCAACGAACCAAGACCAACGCCCGTACCCGCAAGGGCCCCAAGAAGACCGTGGCCGGCAAGAAGGGCGTGAAGGACCTCCGCTAATCGCGGCCAGGTTCGGCAAGTTTTAGCGAAGTCATCACACAGGGAGTTCAATCGAGTGGGTAAGGCAGCAGCGAGCTCGGCCGGCGCCAAACGTCGCAAGACGCGGCGCAACGTCACCGCCGGCATCGCCTACATCAAGGCGACCTTCAACAACACCACGGTCACCATCACCGACACCAAGGGCGACACCTTGTGCTGGTCGAGCGCCGGCACGGCGGGCTACAAGGGAAGCCGCAAGAGCACTCCCTTCGCCGGCCAGATGGCCGCGCAGCAAGCCGCTGAAAAGGCCTCCAAGTTCGGCGTCAAAGAATTGGACGTGCGCGTGCGCGGGCCAGGTTCCGGACGCGAGAGCGCCATCACCGCGCTACAGGCCGCGGGCATGACCATCCGCTCGATCGAAGATATCACCCCGCTGCCGCACAACGGTTGTCGCCCTCCCAAGAAGCGCCGCGTCTAAACTCCGCTATTTCGCCGCGCGGCAAACACGCTCGCCGGCCCGCATTACACCCCACAACTCACCTTTGCAGTCGATCAAGGTTTAGGTACTCATGGCTCGTCACGTTGGTCCGGTTTGCCGGCTCTGTCGCCGCGAAGGCCTCAAGCTGTTTCTCAAAGGCAATCGCTGCGACACCCCCAAATGCGCGGTCGAGCGCCGCAGCTCGCCCCCCGGCATGAACCAGTCGCGTCGCGCCAAGCTCACCGACTACGGCGTGCACCTGCGCGAAAAGCAGAAGGTCAAGCATTACTACGGCGTGCTGGAGCGCCAGTTCCGCACCTATGTCACCATGGCCGAGCGCTCCAAAGGCAACACCGGCAGCACGCTGATGAGCCTGCTCGAGCGCCGCCTGGACAACATCATCCATCGCCTCGGTTGGGGGCTGAGCCGCGCTCAGGCCCGCCAGTTGGTCAATCACGGCCATGTTACGATCAACGGCCGCCGGGTCGACATCCCCAGTTATCTGGTCCGCGCCGGAGACGTGATTCGCGTCAAAAATCGCCCCAAGAGCGTGCAATTCGTGCAGTCGAACATGGCCGAGAATCAGCGCCAGGTGCCCGACTTCTTGAGCGTGATCGAAGGCGACCTGCCCGAGGGAATTGTCACTCGCCTGCCCGACGCCGAAGACGTGTCGCTGCCGGTGCAAACGCAGTTGATCGTCGAGTTGGTGTCGCGCTAGTCAACACGCCCCGCGACGAACCGCACACAACGCCCGTTACAAACAACACACAGTCTGGCCCCGCCTGGGAGGCGCGGCCATTCGCCTTTGCAAATGGAGACGGTCCATGCGTATTCGATGGCGTGGTCTCGAACTGCCCAGTCAAGTCGCCGCCGAGCGCGCGACGTTGTCGTCGACCTATGGCAAGTTTGTCGCCGAGCCGTTCGAACGCGGCTTCGGATCGACCATCGGCAATAGCCTGCGCCGCGTGCTCTTGTCCAGCCTGGAGGGGAGCGCCGTCACGCAGATCAAGATCCACGGCGCCCAGCACGAGTTCACCACCCTGCCGGGCGTGGTCGAGGATATGACCGACATCGTCCTCAACTGCAAGTCGCTGATCTTCAAGAACTACAGCGAACAGACCAAGGTGGTGCGGATCGAAAAGAACACCAAGGGGCTGGTCACCGGCGCCGACGTCAAGACCGACGAGGCGGTGGAGGTGATCAACAAAGACCACGTGATCGCCACCCTCACGCAGGACATCCCCTTTGTGATGGAGATGGTGGTCGAGAATGGCCGCGGCTACGAGGCGGTGGCCGAGCGCGACCAGCAATCGCAAGAGATCGGCATCATTCCGGTTGACGCCGTCTTTAGCCCGGTGATCCGCGTCCGCTACGAGGTGGAAGAAACCCGCGTGGGTCAAAAGACCAACTACGACAAGCTGACGCTCGAAATCTGGACCAACGGCACCGTGACGCCCGAGATGGCGCTGGTGGAGGCGGCCAAGATTTTGCGCAAGCACATCAACCCGTTCGTGCAGTACGCCGAGTTGGGCCCCTCGGTCCATGCCGAGCCGCGCCGCGGCGGCGCCGGCGACGCCGCGCTCGAGGCCAAGCTGGGCATGAGCCTCTCCGAGCTCAACCTCTCGGTCCGCGCGATGAACTGCCTCGAGTCCGAGAACATCCACAGCCTCCGCGATCTGGTGCAGCGGGCAGAGGAGCAACTCCTCGAAGTGCGCAATTTCGGCGATACCACGCTCAACGAAGTCAAGGAAAAGCTGACCGACCTGGGCCTGCGGCTCGGCATGCGTGTCCCGGCCGGGTCGCGCTGATCGACATCAGCATTCCGCCTAAGTTAAAAATCACAGTCCGCGAAATTATCCGACGGGATCGATCGCCATGAGACATCGCAGAAAAGGCCGAGTGCTCGGCCGCTCCCCCAGCCATCGCAAGGCCATGTACCGCAACATGGCGTCCAGCCTGCTGCTCACCGAGCTCGAGCCGATCGGCCTCGATAACGATCCCAAGATCAAGGGTCGCATTGTCACCACGCTGCCCAAGGCCAAGGAAATTCGGCCTTACGTGGAAAAGTGCGTGACGATCGCGCGCCGTGCGCTGCCGCACCTGGAGAAGGCGGGCCAGTTCGCCGCCAAGGACGAGCGCGGCACGCAAGGCTGGAAGGCCTGGCGCGAGAGCGATCAACACGCCAAGTGGGTCGCCGCCATGGCTCCGGTGGTCGCCGCCCGGCGCCGCGCCCTGCGGTTGTTGGGCAACAAAGACGCCGTGCGCGTCTTGTTCGATTCGGTGGCGCCCCGCTTCGTCGATCGGCCCGGAGGTTACACCCGCATCCTCAAACTCGCCAAGCCGCGGCTGGGCGATGCCGGCGCGCGGGCGATCATCGAGTTTGTCGGTGTCCGCGATCGCGTCACGCAGCGCGCCCCGGCGCCAAAGTTCGAAGGCGAAACGGCCGACGCCCGGTAGTCCTGCCGTGGCGCCGCCAACACGCGAGTCACGGATGACTTGGCACGCGGCTCAAACCGGCTTCGACTTCACCGCCGCCATCCGGCGAGTCTGCGACGATCTGACCAGTCGCCTGCCCGAGCTGGCGCACATCGACGTCGCGCGGGTGGCCATCGCCTGGAGTCGCGCCCGCAACGGCCGCGCGCACGGCCTGCAAGCCTCGCTCACGCCGCTGCGCTTCGCCGGCGGCGAATTGCAATCGCTCCGCGGTCGCCGGCGCTGGACGCTGCAGCGCCTCTTTGACCCCGCGGGCGCCGAGTATCTTTACATCCTGCGGTTCTACCTGCCGCGCTTCTTGCAGCAACCGCTGGCCGAAAAACTCTGCACCATCGTGCATGAGTTGTGGCACATCGGCCCCGCCTTCGATGGCGACCTGCGGCGCTTCGCCGGCCGCTGCTACGCCCACAGCCGAAGCGAGCGCGACTACGACGACCTGTGCCGCGCCCTGGTGGAAAAGTGGCTGCGCCTCGCGCCCCCGGCGGAGCTTTATGACTGGCTCGCCGACGACTTCGCCGCCCTCTGCCGCCGCCACCAGCGCGTGACCGGGCAGGTCATTCCCGCGCCGAAGCTCATTCGGCTTTAGGGGTTAAGCCAAGCGGTCACATCCCGCGCTCCGTTGAGCCATTGGCGGTCTTGGCCGACGGACGCGCTGGAATCTCGTTGCTGGCTGAATGGCCCACAATTAAGATCGCTTTGACTTGGTTTGGCCAATTTTCTCGTCTTTCTGGTGATATTTCATGTGGGAATTTTTCACGAAACATACACGACGATTGACGCGCAGTCGCGACCGTGTTGAAGCCCACATGACCTTTGGCCAGACCTCGCTCGGTCGCAGCCTGTCGCGCACGGGCCTGTTGCTCAAAAAGCAGCTTTGGATTTGGCCGATCGTGGCAGTTTTCCTTTTGGCGATCGTCGGCTACGTGATTAACCGTTCGATCCACCAAACGATGGAGGACAGCCTGCGGTCGGAGTTGCAAGCCCTCATGAATATCGAGCGCTCCATGCTCGAAAAGTGGTTCGCGGTGCAGGAATCGAGCGCCGTGGGGTTGGCCAACAACACGGATGTCCGCAAACACGTGAATCAATTGCTCACGGCCGCCGATCAACCTGCTCCCAGCGCTCCCGACCAGGCCGCCAGCTCCGCTGGCAACAGCGAAGCGCGACTGCAATTGGAAAAGGAGTTAGAGCCGGGCATGTCCGCCCACGACTTCGTCGCATTCATGGTGGCCGATCGCGAGTTGCGCATCGTGGCGGCGACCGCCACCGAACTCGTCGGGCAAGTCATTCCGCAATACGCCGGTTTTCTTGCGCGCACGCTGGATGGAGAGCCGACCGTCTCCAATCCCATGCCCAGCGTAGTGGTCCTCAAGGACGCTACGGGGCGCACACGAACCGGAACGCCCACGATGTTCGTATGCGCGCCGATCCGCAACGATAGTTTTCAAGTCGTCGGCGTGTTGGCGTTTCGCATTCGCCCGGAGAAGGAATTTACTTCGATTCTGCAGCTTGGCCGGATTGGTCAAACGGGTGAAACCTATGCCGTCAACAAGGACGGCTTGATGGTCTCGAATAGCCGGTTTGACGAAACTCTGATTCTGCTGGGCCTTTTGCCCGATGAGGATTTGGCCGCGTCAATCTTGAATCTGCAGGTTCGCGATCCCGGTGGCGACATGACCCAGGGATTTCGCCCCAAGGTCCGGCGGCGAGAGTTGCCGCTTACCAAGATCTGCGCCGCGGCCGTGGCCGGCACGTCGGGAATCGATATGCAGGGCTATCGCGACTATCGAGGGTCATATTCGGTGGGCGTTTGGTCCTGGTTGCCCAAGTACCAGTTGGGGCTCATCACCGAAGTTGACACCGGCGAGGCCTATCGTCCGTTGGCGATCTTGAAGCGGGCGTTCTTCGCGATGTTCGCTCTGCTGGGACTGGGGGCGCTGGCGATTTTCGTGTTCACGATCATTGTGGCGCGTCTCCAACGCAAAGCCCAGAAGGCCACCATCGAAGCCAAGCAACTAGGACAATACCGCCTGTTGGAGAAGATTGGCGCCGGCGCGATGGGGGTCGTCTACATGGGGCAACACGCCATGCTCCGCCGCGCCACGGCGATCAAACTGCTCGATGTGGAACGGGTCAACGAGGCGTCGATCAAGCGGTTTGAACGCGAGGTGCAGATCACCTGCAAACTCAACAACCCGCACACCGTCGCGATTTTTGATTACGGTCGAACTCCGGAGGGCGTGTTTTATTACGCGATGGAGTACCTCGACGGACTCAATCTCCAAACCTTGGTCGAACAGTACGGTCCCCAGCCCGAGGGTCGTGTCGTCAGCATTTTGCGCCAAATCTGCGCCTCGCTTTTCGAAGCGCACTCGCTGGGTCTGGTGCATCGCGATATCAAGCCGGCGAACATCATGCTCAATCGCCGTGGCGCCGAGCCCGATGTGGTCAAGGTGCTCGACTTCGGCCTCGTCAAAGCCATCGACGAAGAGAAGGAAGGGCGCGAGGGCGGCAGCGAGATGTCTGGCACGCCGCTCTACATGTCGCCCGAATCCATCCAAACGCCAGATTCGGTCGATGCTTGCAGCGACCTGTATGCCGTGGGCGCGGTGGGTTACTTCCTGGTGACCGGTCAAACGGCGTTCAGCGCCCAAACGCTCCGCGAGCTTTGCCAACAGCACCTCACGGCGATCCCCGAGTCCCCCTCACGGCGATTGGGTCGGTCGATCTCCGCCGAACTCGAGCATGCGATCCTGGCCTGTCTGGAAAAGAGTCGCGCCAAGCGACCGCAGACGGCGCGCGATCTGGCGGCAATGCTCAATCGTGTCGCTTCGAATTGGTCATTGGACGACGCGGAGGCTTGGTGGAGTCGTCACGAACGCGGTCAAGCGCGCCCTCCACAATCTTCGGCCGCCACCGGCCAGGAAACCGCCGCTAATCGGAACGCGGCGACCGCCGCTTCTGGCAGCACCTCGTTCACGACAGAGGTGGGAACCGCGTCCTCCAGTTTTGACCAGACCGCGTTTTTTGAGCCGCCCGATGCGCGTCCAAAAGACAACTAGCCACGCCCACTGATTTCGACATTTCCCAATTCTGGAAAAAAGCCGTGCGCGGCGGCGCGAGCGCTGCCGCTTCGTCGCCGATCTCGATCTGCGTTCGCGTCAGCGAAATCGCCGTGAGCGACGCCACCAAAAGAATATAGAGAACGGTTGTTTTGCCACTGCCTTTGGTCTCTGCCTTGTCTCCCAGCACGCGCGCTAGTCCCACGATGCCGACCAGCAGCAGCACCCCGTCGCCGGTCAGCCACCACGCCGCCCCCACCGCCAGCGCGGCCAGCAACCTCTGGGCGCGCGACATGGCGTGAAAGCCTCGCCCGCCGTCCAGCGAGCCAAGCGGCATCAGATTAAACAGGTTGATCCACGCTCCCACGCCCGCGATCGCGGCAAACACCGGCAATTCGGTCGCGCGCCACAGGCCCAGCGCCACCAGTGCGGCCCCCAGTCCGTAGATGGGCCCCGCCAGGCCGATCGCCGCGTCCTCCTTGGGATTGACCACCTGCTGCTGCATCCGAATCAACGCGCCCAGCCCCGGGATGAACATCGGCGCGCCGGCGCGAAATCCATAACGCCGCAGCGCAAAGACGTGCCCCATCTCATGCACATAGATCGACAGCACCATCCCCAGCGCAAACTTCCAGCCCCACATCGTCCAATACGCGCCCAGCGACAGGAGCATGGTGAACAGCGTGGTTCCCTTGGTGAGCCCCAGCAACAGCGCTTTGAGCTTCCACAACAGCAAGCCCAGCGCGCCCACGCCCGCCGCCAATCGTAGCGCGGGTGACTGGCGTTCGGCCGACGCGGCCCCGCTGCCGCGCTCGATGCGACTGCCCAATTCCGTGATCTTCGCCGCGACCACCTGATGTTGCCGCGAATCCGCCGGCAGCAATTCCAAGGCCTCGCGCCAGGCGGCCATGGCGGCGGTCGCATCGCCGCGGTCGCTGGCGGCGTTCGCGGCCAGTGCGAGTTCAGACAGCCGATCGGCGTATACCAGGCGACCGCAGCCAGGGCAGGCCCGCATCGCCGGCGCCAATTCACTGCCGCACTGTCGGCAGATCGCCACGATTTCGGCGGGAATCGTCAAGGCGATTCTCCAGCGGCCGCAATATCATCCGCAGGCGTCGGGCCCAACTGATAGGGTCCGGAGATCGCCAGCGGGCGGCGCGCATTGAACTTCCACGCCTCCCACAGCGCGAAGCCTACGATCAACAGTCCAATCGGGTTCTCGGCGCCGCTCAGCACCGGCACGGCCAGCGAAAACAAAAAGGCCAGCGCCGCAATCATCGCCAGTGCGGTCACCAATTCGCCGGCGGTTATCGGCCGTTCATCCGCTACTGGGGGCGCTGCGGCCGCTGCGTCTTTGGCCGCTTGATTCGCGGCGGGCGCGTCGACCTCCACTGCCGCCGCAGCATCGCCTGCGGCTTGTTGTTCATTGGCAGCTTGGGCCATCGGATCGGCGGGCAGCGCATTAGGGTCAGCCGCCGCTTGGTTCTCTGGCGCGGCGCTGAAGGCCGCCTCGAAAATGTCGGGCATGTAGTTCGCCGCGATGCAGCAGTAGGTGATCGTCACCGCCAGCAGTTGATATCCCAAACCGCCTTGGTTTCTCGAACCCCAACGCACTCCCTTGCCCACCATGTAGCCCACCACCACGGCGATCAAGCCGACTTCGATCTGGGCAAGGCGCCGCACAGCGAACCATACGATCATGCCGACAAGGCCCGCTGCCAGTCCCATGACCGACGCCTTCGCAAACCGGCCGATCCTGGTGCCGGCGACCGGGGCGTTCAACTGCTCGCGGCAAGCGGGGCAGACCATCGAGTCGGCGATGGCGTAATACGTGTCGGCGATGGGCTGGTCGCAGAGAAAACAGTTCCGACTGCGCGATTCGGCCGACCCTTCATCGCCCGCCGGTTCGACAGTGTGGAATTGCAGTTCGTTAGCCGAGTCCACAGGCGGCGACGAGTCCGGCATATTTACCCCGATCATGGTTGGCGCGGCGCTACCAATAACGCCTTGGCCGAGTGGCGCGCCAGTGTGCGCGCCGGCCGACGGGCGAACGGAGCGTAGCCAAGAATATATACCAGCTCCGCGCGCCCCGCCAATCCGCGGGCAAATCCGTATTGCCGAACTGTAGCAACGGCCAGCCGGCGCTATGCCGCCGCCGACTTTGGCCGCAGTAGCAGCGTCACCAACAGCGACGAGGCCTCGAGCGCCCGCAAGGCGTGCGGCTCGCGCGCGGCGAGGTACAGCATGCTGCCAGCGATCAGCTCCACCGTCTTGCCCATCGTCGTGAAGGCGATGCGCCCTTCCAGGCACTGCGCGGTCATTTCGTCGGGCGCCTGATGCGTGGCGATCTCATGTCCCGCCGGCAGCGCCAGCCGAATCACCTCCAGCGCGTCGGTTTTCACCAAGGTGACCGTCTGCTGCTTACTCAGCCCCGCTCCCCACGGGCGAACGTCGATCAAGTTGCCCGCTTGGGCGTGCTCGATGGCCATCACTCTGACTCCGAAATGAATGTCCCGTTTTTAGCCCTGCCACGAAGATCACCAAAGCCACCGCCCCAAAGAAGAAGATGGTGTCCCCCGGCACCCGCATCCAGCGCAGGTTTTGCATGATCGGCGTCTGCATGAAGTCGCCGCTGCGAGCATACCAATAGCCTTTGTCCACCGAGGCCCAGGTTTGCATCAGGCCGACCGGCAACAAGCTCAGCACGCACATGGCGAACAGGCCGATGTTGAGCGACCAGAACGAGAACCGCAGCAGGCCGTCTTTCCATTCCACGCCCGGGATCAGCGCCCGCAGGCAGACCAGCATCAGGCCGATGCCCAACAGGCCATACACCCCGAACAGCGCGGCGTGACCGTGGACCGGCGTGGTGTTCAGCCCTTGCATGTAATAGAGGGCGATCGGCGGGTTGATCATGAAGCCAAACAGGCCAGCGCCCACCATGTTCCAGAAGGCGACCGCCACGAAAAAGTAGATCGGCCATTTGTAGCGTTGCACCCACGGCGTGACGCTCGAGCGGCGCAGGTCTTCCATCGCGTCAAAGCCCACCAAGGTGAGCGGCACCACCTCTAGCGCGCTGAACACCGAACCCCAGGCCAGCGCCACCGTCGGCGTGCCCGCGAAGTACAGGTGATGGCAGGTGCCGATGATGCCGCCCGCGAGAAAGATGGTGGCCGAGAGCAAGGCGGCCGCGGCGGCGATGCCGGGGCGCACCAGGCCCAGCCGCATGAAGAAGAACGCGATGACCGTGGTGGCGAAGACTTCGAAGAACCCTTCCACCCACAGATGCACCACCCACCAGCGCCAATATTCGACGATGGTCAAATGCGTGTGCTGTCCCCAGGTCAAGCCGGCGCCATAAAAGAGCGCAATGGCCGCGGTCGCCACCAACAGCAGCGAGACAAGCTGCTTTTGCCCCCCCTCGCCGCGCACGGCAGGCCACAACACGCGCACCATCAGCACCAGCCACAGCAACAGCCCCACCATGAGCGCCAGTTGCCATACGCGCCCCAGTTCGACGTATTCATACCCCTGATGCCCCAAATAGAACGAAACTTTATCGGACAGGTGGTTGTGTACGCTCAACCATTCGCCGGTCAGCGAGCCCACCACCACCAATAGCAGCGCCAAGAACAGCACGTTCACGCCGAGCGCCTGCCCCTTGGGCTCGACGCCGCTGACCAACGGGCCAATGAACAGCCCCGCCCCCAGCCAGGCGGTGGCGATCCAGAACAAACCAATCTGCACGTGCCAAGTACGGGCAACGCTATACGGCAGGAACTTGGATAGCGGAAAACCGTAGAAGCCGTCCCCTTCCACGCCGTAGTGCGCCACGAGCACACCCATGAGCATCTGCACCAGAATCAACGCTGCGACAATCCAAAAGTATTTCACCGTCGCGCGCTGCGAATCGGTGGCCTTCCAGCCACCCAAAGGATCGGTGTCTGGCAGCCGCGGCTCGGCCTCTTCCGAACGCCGAGCGGCGTACCACCACACCATGCCGGAAATGCCCGCCAACAGCACAATGATGCTCACGCCGGTCCACACCACCGACTCGCCAGTGGGGCGGTTGCCTACCAAGGGTTCGTAAGGCCAGTTGTGGGTGTAGGTGATGTGATCGTTGGGCCGGTTGGTGGTTGCGGCCCAGGAGGTCCAAAAGAAAAACGCCGCCAGGTTGCGCAAGCGCGTCGGATCGGTCACCGCGCCAACCGGAATGGCATAGTCGGACTCACCTTCGGAGAACACCTGGGAGTAGTGCTCCAGGTTGTTCTGGAACGCGGCGGCGCGGACCGGGTCGATCGTCACATCGCCAGTCGCGGGATCGTAGGTGTTTTTGCGGATCGAAGACTCCAGGCGGCCCTGCAACAGCGCCTTGTGCTCGGCCGACAATTCGTTGTAGGGCTTCTTGAATTCGTCGTTGGCCCAGCGGTTAAGAATGAACTCCGCCTCGCGATGGAGCCAATCGGCGGTCCAGTCGGGCGCCGTGTAGCTGCCGTGCCCCCAGATGGAGCCGACCTGCATGCCCCCCATCGACTGCCATACGTTTTGGCCCGCGGTGATTTCGCCCGGCTGGATCAACACGGTCCCCTCGGTGGTGACCACCCGCTGTGGGATGGGCGGCGCTTCTTGATAGATCCGCGTGCCAATCCAACCGAGCACCAAGAACGACAGCACCATCACGAGAGTGAAACCAATCCACAGTCGTCGCATTTACTGGACCTTTCCTAGCTTTTTCTGTACTCGCGTCACTGCGAGGTTGAAGATGTTTGACGGCCTAGAACGTCAAAGATGGGACAGTCCACGATCGCTGCTTGATGTTGGCATTCGGCCAACACGCCGGCCAGCTTTTGGCGCATCGCGTCGAGCTCGTCGATCTTCTGGTTGATGTCGGCCAGCCTGGCCTCCGCTAACGCCCGCACATGCACGCAGCGCGAGTTGGCGTCGAACCACAATCGCAGCAGCTCGCGAATTTCACTCAGCGAGAAACCCAACTGCTTGCTTTGCCGGATGAACTGCAAACGCTGCACCGCGGCGTCGTCGTACTGCCGATAGCCCGAGGGGCGACGCGCTGGCGCCGCTAGCAAACCCTCTTTCTCGTAGTAGCGAATGGTCTCGATGCCCACGCCCGAAAGGCGTGCGACGTCGCCGATTTTCAAGAAACGCACCGTAAAACCTCCTGCATGTGGAGATTATGGACTGTGGAGTATACTCCAGGGTCAATAGCCTCCCGGCCAGAAAGTTTCTGATTTGCGTTTTTTATAAGCCTATTGGACCACGGGTGTTGCCGCGCCGAGGCGCGCAGCGGCTATTTTTGCCGCGGCGCCGATTTATGCGGTCGCAAAGACAATGCGGTGCCGGTAGCTGCCGGTCGCGGGGTCGAGCTCGATCAGGCGGCCTCCCCGTTCCAGGTCGCCATAGCCAGACCAACCAGACACCCGGCCATAGACCAGTTCCACGCCTTCCCAATCGCCGCAGTAGTCGTTCTGGTGATCGTGGCCGCTGAAGATGGCGCGGACACGCTGCGCGTTCTTCAGCCTGGTGAAGGTGCCTCCCTGGTCGCTCTCGAAACAAACCCGCTCGCCAAAGATGCCGCGAAACGCATGCGCGTCTTGCAATTTATGGAACTCGACCACCGGGATATGAATCATCGCCACGGCCGGGCAGGCGATCTCGCGCTCGCGGTCGCGTTCTAGTTGGCGGCCGTACCAGTCAAGCTGGCGCCGGCTCACGTGCTTGCTGCCCGCGCGAGAACCCGAGTCAAAGCAATAGATCGTCCACATGGGGCGCTCGGCGCCCGGCGCCACCACATCCAGCCGGTACGAGTACTCGCGGTGGTCATCGGCGTCGAAGTAGCCGAAGGTCGCCTGCTTGAGACGCTGGCGATAATCCTCGGTCGAGACGGCGCCAATATCGTGATTGCCGAGCGAATGCGCCCACGGCACGCCCAGCCCATCCATAAAATCGATCGCCTCATAGCTCACGCGCGGGCCTTGATCGTTGTTGACAAAGTCGCCGGTGTGGTTGATGAAGTCGGGTTGATGCTGCTTTACCATCGCCGCGATCAGATCGAAGCTGCGCTGATCCAGTTCCTTGGCCTTGGCCGAGGGGCTGCCAAAATGAGTATCGGTGATCTGCAAGATGCGCAACGGCCGCGGCGACTCGGGCTGAAAGATCAGGTCGAAGTGGTCGGTTTCGCGCTGGCGAACTTCCAGCGCTTGCTTGGGACTGGCGTCAGCGGCCCGGGTCAACCCGGCGCAAGCGGTCACGGTGGCGGCGGCCAAGAACTCACGTCGGCGCATATGCGGTTACTCCTCACCCAGGTCGACGGCGGCAATATCGCCTGACAGTGTACACCGAAAATAGCGGGACACTGAATTGCGCCCCAGGAGAGTGAAAAATCCCGCCAGCGCGCGCCTTGGCGGCGCTAGCCCGCCGCGCGGCCGAAGATTAGGCCAACCGGGCAGTTGGACCAAGTGGAGACGAAGGGGATCGAACCCTCAACCCCTGCCTTGCAAAGGCAGTGCTCTCCCAATTGAGCTACGTCCCCGTGTGACAATTCTTGCGCCGGCGTCGTCGCCGGCCAGGCTGCGAATCGCCCCGCTGGGCCGCTGGCGAGTGCAGCAAATGGGAAGTGGGCGCACCAAGATTCGAACTTGGGACCTCGTCCTTATCAGGGACGCGCTCTAACCAACTGAGCTATGCGCCCGAAGCGACCGCCTGGGACCCCCACGACGCGGCAAGCGCGGTCGGAACCCTAGGCAATGCACAACTTTAGCCCACTTTTCCAGAAGGAAAGAGCTAATTCTAGGTACTCGGGTTCGCCTGTCAACCGAACGACCGGCGCGGCCGCGCTGGTCGCCCAGCGGCCAGATATCTGCCGGCAATCTCCCACTTTCTAGCGGGCAGCGGCAAAAAAAGAACGCTGCGCCTCGCTTCCAGGCCATGGCACGTCATTTGTACCGCGTTGCCAATGGAATGTATCCATTGAGCCACAAAATACGGAGAGCAACTGCCGTCATTCGCGATTCGACAAACGAATCGAGCGATCAACCGCCGGGGCGTTTATCACCGGCTCCACGGCGACACCAAAGAGCAAGTCGCGCCAGAAGTGAACGATCTTGATCGTCGTTTGGATCGCGCCGCGGCTAGCTTGTCGACAATAGGAGGAAGAACATGATTTCTGCACAGATGCAGGCGCTGCGAGAAAAGATCATCGATCCGGCGAGCAGCCCCTTGCCGGAGGAGGGACGTGCCCAGTTTATCGCCACCGCGCGAACAGAAATGACCCATTGGCTTCAACTCATGGGGGGCAGCGCGCTGGTCGGCATCGGACTCTCGCGCCGCTCGCTGACTGGCTTGGCCCTGGCTGGCATGGGGGGCTACCTGGCATGGCGCAGCTTCCAAGAACTGTATGGCCCCTGCCTGGAGGGCGAGCTCGACGAGGTTCCACGCCAGGGCAATCTCGAGTGCTCGATTGACGAAGCCTCTTGGGAATCGTTCCCCGCCAGCGATCCGCCCGCCTACAACACCTCCACGGCCTAACGCATCTCTATTTATCAAGACGGCCTCGAAGTGGTTTCAAACTCGGATCGTCTCCCACGTCCAATGACGATCGCTGGTTTGTCGCACGGCGCCAGGGCTATGCCCAAGATCGGCCACCAGCGCTTGCATCTCATCGAGCGACAGCGCCGCGGTCAGCGAGTCGGCGAACAGCGCTCGCTGCGGGGGCGTGGCGGCGGCGGCATGCAGGTCGACCAGTCGTGACAACTCCCCCCGCGTGCCCGGTCGCAGCAGGTCGCGCACAAAGATCGCCCCTCCCGGCTGGGTCACGCGCAGCGCCTCGGCCAGCACCGCTCGTGGCTCGGCGATGTGATGCACGATCGAATTCGACATCACGGCGGCAAAGGCCGCGTCAGGATACGGCAACCGCTTGGCGTCGACGCGGGCAAGCTCGATGCGGCCGGTTAGCTGCGCGGCGGCTACGTTCTTTCTCGCCAAGGCCAGCATGCTATCGGCGGCGTCGATGGCGACCACGCGGCAAGTGGCCACGCGCTGGCAAAGCGCGATCGGTATCTGCGCCGTGCCGGTCCCAAGATCCAAGATTTTCATACTTTGTGATGGTGGCGCAACGCGGTATGACGATGCGGCAACCGTGGCGGATGAACTGCTCCGTAGCGCCGCCAGAAAATCATCCACAAAGGCGCGGTTGACCGCCCCGTGGTCCATCTGGTCGTACTGTCGCGCCTCGTCGGCGCTGTCCATGACTTCGGGTTCCAATACGCGGTCGAGCATTGCTTGGCGCTCACGGCAGACGGCGGCGGCGTAACGACTTACAACAATTGTAAGAAATTCTGGGCGGCGGCCGTAATAAACTCTCCCCCCAAGCGTCTAATCATCTGGAGAGCGACGCAGGGGCGAACCGCAAACGGCGCCGCATGAGCCCAACCACACCAGCCGCAAATGACGAGCGCCAGCAAGCATGGGTCGAGCATGCGCTGGCCCAATACGAACGGCGATTGACGATCTTCGCCTGGCGGATCGTGGGTGAGCGCGAGTTGGCGCGCGATGTCGTGCAGGACACGTTTTTGAAACTGGCGCAGCAGGACCGCGCCGCGCTCGATGGCCATTTGGGGGCCTGGCTGTACACCGTCTGTCGCCGCCGAGCGCTCGATGTTTGCCGCAAGGAGTCTCGCATGCAAACCGTGTTGGATAGCGACGCCATCGGCCAGCCCGTGGCAGACAAACAAATCTCGCCACTGGAACGCCAAGAGGAGGCGGGGCGCGCGCTGCGACTGGTGGCCGCCTTGCCGCCACAGCAGCAGGAGGCGGTGCGACTCAAGTTCGAGCATGAGTTGTCGTATCGCGAGATCGCCGAGGTGATGGAGATCTCGGTGAGCCATGTCGGCGTGCTGCTGCATCACGCCTTGCGGCGACTGCGCAGCGAACTAACTCCACAGTGAACTGGCAACGTCGGAAACGCGAGAGAATTCAAACTAAGCGAGTCCACAGCATCCCTGAGTGGGGAAAATATCATGTCGACCTACCTCGATGATCCGCGCATCACCGCCTATGTGCTGGGCGAGTTGAGCGAGAGCGAGCGAACCGAGTTTGAAGCCGCGCTGCGCGACGCGCCCGAGTTGGCGGCCGCCGTCGCCGCGACCAACGAAACGGCGGCGCTACTGCGCCGCGAGTTGGCGATTGAGTGCGAGACCGCGCGGCCGCTGCCAGCCGCGGGCTTGGCGCAAGCTGTGCTCGGCGCCGTCGAGAGCGCAGGGCCTGTCGTCGCCAGCCCCGCCATTCAAGTCGCCCGGCCACTACGAACAACCGGCTTGCTGCGGCGCCGGTATCTGCTGCCCGCCGTGACCGCGGTGGCTGCCGCCGGCGTGGCGGCGGCGCTCTGGCTGCCGAGTGTTCAAACCGTAACGGAGCGCTCTAAATCAATGGCGAGGAAGTCGGGCGAGGAGGTGAATTTCAAACGGCGATCCATTCTCAATAGTCCTGTCGCCATGCCGACGGCCACTTCGCCGTCGAAGGACCGCGCCGATGCGCCAGCAACACCGCCCGCCGCGCAATCATCCCAGGTCTTGGGGCGCGCATTGCAAGAGCCGCCCGCGCCAAAGTCTGCCGCGCCGGCGCCGCCCTATCTAGTACGGGAGGCAATTCCGCTCGGCGAAGCCCCGGCCGTTGGCTATCCAGAACGACAGTATTGGCACGCTACTGCTAGGCGGAACGTCGCAGCTCAGATCAAGGGCGCTACGCCGGCCAGTAGCTATAGCAGTGATCTGGGTCTTGGTTTCGGGACGGTTGCAGAGGGGGAACGGGGCGTCAGCAATCAGCCTGCTCGCGAGTCGTATTATGTCGGCGCGCTCAAACTCAGTCCTGACGCCGACGGTGTCGATAAGCTTGAGCGATTTCGAGCATCGCCCCCGCGCCCCGACGTGGCGCCTCTCGACCACGAGCACAACACCGAAGCGTACGCGCGGATCAACGACAATCCGTTCCATGCCGTCGCCGATCAGCCGCTATCGACCTTCTCGGTCGATGTCGACACCGCCAGCTACTCGAACATGCGCCGCTTTCTCACCTCGGGCATGCTGCCCCCCCCCGACGCAGTGCGGATCGAGGAACTGGTCAACTACTTCGACTATCACTACGAGGGACCGACAGGCGAGCATCCCTTTGCCACGCACATGGAGGTGACCGCCTGCCCTTGGAACGCGGAGCATCGGTTGGTGCGCATCGGCTTGCAGGGACGCGAGATGCCCGCCGCTGAGCGGCCAGCGGCGAACCTGGTGTTTTTGCTCGACGTGTCGGGATCGATGGACGCGCCGAACAAGATGCCGTTGATGAAGCAATCTTTGCGGATGCTGGTCGAGCGGCTGACCGAACGCGACCGCGTGGCGATCGTGGTCTATGCCGGCGCCTCGGGCCTGGTGCTCCCCTCGACCACCGCCAACAACCAAGACACGATTCTCTCGGCGATCGAGCAGCTTCAGCCCGGCGGGTCGACCAACGGCGCCAGCGGTATTCAACTGGCTTACGAGACGGCGGTGCAGCACCTGGACAAGGAGGGAATCAATCGCGTGATTCTCTGCACCGACGGCGATTTCAACGTGGGCGTCACCAACGAGGGAGAACTAACGCGTCTGATTGAAGAAAAAGCCAAAACCGGAGTCTTCTTGAGCGTGATGGGTTTTGGCATGGGCAACTTCAAAGACTCCATGCTCGAAAAGCTGGCCGACTGCGGCAATGGCAACTATGGCTATATCGACACGCAAAACGAAGCCCGCAAGTTGTTCGGCGAACAGCTTGAAGGGACGCTGGCGACCATCGCCAAGGACGTGAAGATTCAGGTGGAGTTCAATCCGACCCACGTCGGCGGGTATCGCCTGCTGGGCTATGAGAATCGAAAGCTGGCGGCCGAGGACTTCAACAACGACCAAAAAGACGCCGGCGAGATTGGCGCCGGGCACACAGTGACGGCGCTGTACGAGATCGTGCCGGTCGGCAAACCGATCCAGCCGGGCGTTGATCCGCTCAAGTATCAACCCACGCGTCCGGCGCCAGACGCGGCAGCAAGCGACGAACTGTTGACGCTCAAGTTGCGCTACAAGCTGCCGCAGGCGGACACAAGCAAGCTGATCGAGCAGCCGCTCAAGGACGATGGCCGCGGCTTTGCACAGGCCAGCAAAGACACGCAATTCGCCGCGGCGGTGGCGCTGTTCGGCATGCTCCTGCGTCACTCAGAGCATGTTGGCGCCGGTAACTACGGCGCGGTGCTAGAAATCGCCGAGTCGGCCAGCGGCGACGACGTCACAGGCTATCGCCGCGAGTTTGTCGAACTGGTGAAAAAGGCTCGCCAGTACGCCGGTCAATGATGGTTGTAACCGCTTAAGGCGCGTCGGCCGGTTGCTGAGCCAGTTGATAGACGTGGTTGGCGAACGCCTCGGCATGATTGGGCAGTTGTCGCGCGAGCCGCGCCGACAACGGCTCGGCTGCGCCGTCGCGGCGCAGCACATTCAAATAGTCCTTGAGTACCGGCGTTGCTTGCGGTTGCCCTTCGAGCAGCAAGTGAACCCAGGCCCACGACTCGGCATAGTCAAGCTGCGTCATGCCCGCCGCGCTCAAGAGCGACTCCAGCCGCCGCATATCGGGGCGCCAACCGCCTGCGGCCAACTGCTGCGACAAGGCCTCGACATGCGGGCGGTTGAACCCCCGCCGGCCCCGTGGCACTTCAAAATATTCGGCCAGTCCCTCGTCGAGCCAGAGCGGCAAATTCGGCACGACCGCATGCAGATAGCCGTGCGCCACCTCGTGCCGCAAATCCTCGGCCACGCGGTCTCCCCAGTGAGCGTACACCGTTAGCTGGGTGTCGGTCTCGACAAAGAAGGCCCGCCTCTGCGGAAAGCTGGGAAAGCGCTGTCGCATGAACGCCGCGAACTTGTCGGCGTTGTCGAACAGGTAGACGTGAATCGGCTCGTCCGAGGTGGGCAGCGCCAACTTGACCGACAGGTCGTAGCGCTGCACGGCAAGCTCTTCGACCAGGCGATGCTTCTTCGGCAACGCGAACGTGCTCGAAACCACCAATTGATCGCGAACGATGGCCGTCTGGTCGGGCAGTGTCGGGGGCAGATCCGAGAAACGAGCGCAGCCCGCCAGCGCGCAAAGCCCTGCTACGATCATTGCGCGAACCGCCGAGATGGATGATTGATCGAGCATGGGCAAGATCTCGCAACTCGCTAGCCGGCCTTGCGGTGCTTGGCCAATGCCTGCTCGTGACATGCGCTCACCAGCCGCGCGAACTGCACCGACCAGTTCGCCACGCTGTAACGCTCTTCGACGGTGCGCCGCGCCTTGCGCCCCATCTCGCGCCGCAGTTCAGGCCGCTGCGCCAAAAGTTCAACCCGATCGGCCCATTCGCGCGGCGATGTGACCAAAAATCCGTTCTCGCCGTCAACGATCATCTCGCGATGCACGCCAATCGGGCTGGCGATCACTGGCAGACCCGCCGCCAGGTATTGCAGCACCTTGAGCCCGCACTTGCCGCGTGTCCAATCGTCTTCGGGCATCCAGGCCATGCCAATATCGGCGGTGGCAAGATCGGCGGCTTCCGTTTCCCGCGACCAGGCGCGCAGTTCGACCTCGATGCCGCAATCGGCGGGAAAGACGTCAGACACCACACGCAGTCGCAGGCCAGGCAGTCGCTCGGCCACGGCGGCCAGCAGCGGACGGGCGCGATCGAGATAGCCAACTGTCGAGCGCTGTCCGATCCACACCAGGCGCGCTTCGGCGCCGGCGCTGGCGTGTGTCGCCATGGAATACTGCCGCGGATCGACACAGGTCGGCGACAGTTTCACGCGGTCAGGTGGCACGCACGACGCGGCATGGTCGAAGAGATAGCTATTGGCGGCGATTATGGTGTCCGCCGCTGCCGCCGTGGCGCGGAACCGCGCCAACCGCGAGCGGCTCACCAGTCCCTTGGGCGAAAAGCTGTCGCGCAAAAATACCGCGTCGTCGAAGTCGAATAGCAGTACCCGCGCTTGGCGACGCAGGTACGTCAATTGCCATCGCTGCAACAAGCGCCGCTGCAGCAAAACGACATCGGCCGTGCGTGCCGCGCGAAACTGGGCCAGCCGCTGCCAGGCGCCGTCGGCAAGCGGCACCGCTTCCAGTTGCCAGCCCGCAGCGGCAAGCGCGGCTGAGTACGTCTCCAGGCGGTACCGAAAACAAACGTGATCGGGCGCCTCGGTGAGCGCGACCAGTCGCATAGCATTCCCTTGCGGTGCGTCGGTGATTGCCCCTCGGTGGCCCCAGCCGGCTCGGCATGGCGGGCAAAATAGGGTAGGAGCTTAGCAACCTGCCGGGATTTGCAGAAGCCCGACCGCCCGTCGATTGCCGAGCCTTCCAGGCAACCGGTGGCCGCCAACGAGTGGCGTGTTAAACTTTCCACGCTAATTGCCCGCACAGTACGCCATAAACGAGCCAATTGAGCCATGACGCGCAACGAGGAACTGCCCGCCGATCTACGCGAATCGATGGTGTCGACCGGTGACGTCCGCTTGCACGTGGTCGAGGCGGGCCCCACCGATGGGCCGCTGGTCATCTTGCTACACGGATTTCCCGAGTTCTGGTATGGCTGGCGGCGCCAGATCGGTCCGCTGGCGGCGGCGGGTTATCGAGTGCTGGCGCCGGATCAGCGCGGCTACAACACCAGCGACAAGCCGGGCCGGGTCCGCGACTATGCCATCGACCTCTTGGCGCGCGATGTGGTGGGACTGATCGACGCCTGCGGACGGCAGCGCTGCAGTCTGGTAGGGCACGATTGGGGCGCGGCCGTCGGCTGGTGGACGGCCATGCGCTATCCTCAGCGACTCGATCGGCTGGCAATCTTGAATGTGCCCCATCCGATTGTGATGCGGCGGCAACTGCGGCGCAGCTTTTCGCAGTTGCGCAAGAGTTGGTACATGTTTTTCTTTCAATTGCCCTGGCTCCCCGAAAAGCTGCTGTCGCTGCGGCGGTACGGATCGGCGCTCGATGGGCTACGTGGGACCAGCCGGCCCGGGTCGTTCACCGACGCGGACCTTCTGCAGTATGTCGACGCCTGGTCGCAGCCGGGCGCCATGACCTCCATGATCCACTGGTACCGCGCCATGCTGCGAATCCCTCCCGACAAGCTGGAGTC
Source organism: Pirellulales bacterium (assembly GCA_019694455.1). NCBI lineage: Bacteria > Pseudomonadati > Planctomycetota > Planctomycetia > Pirellulales > Pirellulales bacterium. The sequence continues at coordinate 31,745 of JAIBBY010000022.1, read as the reverse complement.
GATTCGAGTGCGCGTGCCGACGCAGATCATCTGGGGCGCGCAAGACCGCTTCCTCGGCGCGGACATGGTCGAGCCCAGCGCCGCCTTGTGCGACAACGTGCGCGCGCACCTCTTGGAAGAGGCCACCCACTGGGTGCAGCACGATGAATTCCAAGAGGTGAACGACCTCTTGCTCCATTTTCTGGCGGAGCGGTTCGAAGAGTTGCCCGTCGAACATCACTAAACCAGCCACGCAGCTTCTCCAGGTTTCGCAGCTTGATGGCGGCAATCGCTGCCCGACCTCGACCTTGACGCGCTTTGATCCCAGCGGCATCATCTGCGGCCCGTCGGATTGCCGCTGGTCGGCCGCAATGGCAAGGACGCCACGCGCGCGGCCCGCGACCATCGACGCAGACAGAAGGAGCCGAGCGATGAATTTTTACACGTGGGTTCGCGAAGGGGTGAAGCGCGCCATTCTGCTGGGCTTCGCCGACGCGATTGAGCAAATTGGCGTCCCGCACGAAAACGACGACGCCGGGCAGCAACTGCTGGCCGTGCTACGGCAAGGCAAAACGCTCGAAGCGCCGGAACGGGCGCCGGCTGCGACCACCGGCCGGAAACGCCTGGGACGCTCGCTCGACGAGATCGTCAAGAACCCGGCGCCGGCCGCGAGCTGAACCAGGGGCGCGGGCTAATCGTTCCGCCGCCGCCATTTCTATCTGGCGACCGCGCTATTCGATTGCCAGATTTGCCCCGCGAGCAGAGCGCGCAGTAAATTATAGATGCATGTCGGCGGACACCTGTGTGTTCGGCGGCGCGCCTCCGATTGAACTCGGCGCGGTAATCTTCACGTGGGAATCAACTCGTGATTGCTTCCAATGAACTCTGTCTCGCGCAGAAGTTCGTCAACGACTACACGGTTGATCCAATCCTGCCCGAGCATTTTGAAACGGAGGCCTGCGAGCGCTTCTTGACTGCTGGGATCACAGCGCACAAATGGCTCTGTCGCGCCGAGGAATCACTGCACGCCGCGGTGGAGCACGGCATTACACCGCATGATCCCACCTTGGACGAAGCCATCGAAGGGCTCTATCGACGCTGGCTGGCGGCCTGCGAGCGCGCCGAGTCATGGATCGACGCGAATTGGGACCACGGGACGAACCTAGAACAGTTGTCAGAGTTGCGCGCCTGCTGTGATGCGGTCCGCGCCCGGCTCGAGGATCGAAGCTGGTTGAAGCAATCGAGCAAGGCGGTAAAAGAGGGATTCGCGTCGGAGCCTTGGTAAGTGCAACGCGGACAAATCTATACCCTGCCTCCCGACGAGGACGGCAAAGAACGGCCCGTGGTGATTGTCTCCAGGGATAATCTGAACGCCGGCCATTCGGTGCTTGCGATACCATTCACTTCGCAACAACTGGACAAGCGCGGCAAACAGCCGTGGTGCGCGCTCTTTCGGGCTGGAGAAGGCGGGCTTAGCAAAGATTGTGTCGCACGCTGCGATCAGATCACGCTGTTTCGCAAGGCCGACATCAATACCTCCAAGCCGCCTCTGGGCCGGCTCACCGCCGCACAGATGCAACGTATCGTCGACGCCGTTCGCCATGCAATTCGCGACGACACGTTGCATGTTTAATCGTCGCTGCTGGCAACCATTTGGCGAATTCGCCCCGGTTCTGCGAGCGGGTTGAAGAAACCCGCTTTACCCCTTGGCGCGAACCACCTGCGCCCGATTCGGGTCTTGCGTGCCAGCGAGGGCGATCATCAGCGGATTTTCCGCTGATTCGCCGGCCCTGCCGCGCCAGGGGGCGCCTTGACCCTGCGGCACGCGCTGGCGGACAATCGGGGTTTCCCTTGCGCAATCCCTGCCGCCAGTGTGGATAACCCCCTGATGCCCGCCTCGTCCTCGGTTCCCGACGTCTCTGGTCGCTTTGGCTCCTACGGGGGCCGCTATGTGCCAGAAACGCTCTCCAAGGCGCTCGACGAGTTGGTGGCCGAGTACGAGCTAGCAAAGCGCGACGCCGATTTTCAGCGCGAACTGGCCGATTTGTATCGGCACTATGTCGGCCGGCCGTCGCCGCTGTATCACGCGCAGCGCTTGAGCCAACTGGCCGGCGGCGCGCAAATCTACCTCAAACGCGAAGACCTCAATCACACCGGCGCGCACAAAATCAACAACACGCTCGGCCAGGCGCTGTTGACCCTGCGGATGGGCAAGCGCCGTGTCATCGCCGAGACCGGCGCCGGACAGCACGGCGTGGCGACCGCCACCGCCTGTGCGCGGTTCGGGCTCGATTGCGTGGTTTACATGGGCTCAGAGGATATTCGCCGTCAAAACCTCAACGTCTTCAACATGCGCACCATGGGCGCCGAGGTGCGGCCCGTCGACACCGGATCGCGCACGCTGCGCGACGCCATCAACGAGGCGATGCGCGAATGGATGAGCAGCGTGGAAACGACTCACTACATTCTGGGTTCGGTCGTAGGGCCGCATCCGTTCCCGGTGATCGTGCGCGACTTTCAGTCGGTGATTGGTCGCGAGACCATCGATCAATGCCGCGAACAGCTCGGACGTCTCCCCGATGCGGTGGTCGCCTGCGTGGGCGGCGGTAGCAACGCGGCGGGCATGTTTTATCCCTTCGTCGAACATGGCGAGGTGGAGCTGGTCGGCGTTGAGGCGGGCGGCCGATCCAGCGAGCCGGGCCAGCATGCGTCGCCGCTGTCGTTTGGCCAGCCCGGAGTGCTGCATGGAAGCCACAGCTACGTGATGCAGGACGAAGACGGGCAGACTTGCGATGTGCATTCGGTCTCCGCGGGGCTCGATTACCCCGGCGTGGGTCCGGAGCACAGCTATTGGAAAGACACCGGCCGCGTGCGTTACACGGCCTGCCGCGACGACGACGCGCTGGCCGCGTACAGCACCCTGGCCCGGCACGAAGGCATTTTGCCGGCGCTCGAGAGCAGTCACGCTGTGGCCGAGGCGCTGCAATTGGCCCGTGGACGCGATCCGCGACAGGCGATCGTGGTGTGCCTGTCGGGGCGGGGCGACAAAGACGCGTACGAAGTGGCGCGCCTGCGTGGCGAATCGATTTGATTATTTAGCGATGACAACCGCTCAAGGCGTGCGCTACAGCGCTGCTTGAGTTGAAATGGTTGGCGAACTCCCAGAAGCGAGCGCGAAGATATGCCGGCCATCGACGATCTGTTTAGCTCCCTCCGCGCCGCGCGCCGCAAGGCGCTGATGCCGTTCATCACCGCGGGCGATCCCGATCTCGACTTCACGCAAGCGCTAGTGCGCGAGCTGGCCAGCCGCGGCGCCGACCTGTGCGAGATTGGGTTTCCGTATAGCGACCCGATCGCCGATGGTCCCGTCATTCAGGCTTCGTACACACGAGCTTTGGACAAGAAAACCAAGGTCGCCGACATCCTCGGCGCCATCGCGCGAGTCGAATTGTCCAGACCAATGCCGCTGGTGGCGATGGTCAGCTACGCCATCATCTATCGGCAAGGGATCGAAAAGTTCGTGGCTGCGGCGCAGCGCGCGGGGCTTGCCGGCGCCATCGTGCCCGACCTGCCGGCCGAGGAATCGCAGGGGCTGGCCGCGCTCTGTCGCGCCCGCGAGTTCAGCCTGATTCAATTGATTACCCCCACCACCACCAGAGAGCGCGCGCTGCGCATCGCCGATTCGACCACCGGCTTTATCTACTATGTCTCCGTGGCGGGCATCACCGGCGAACGCGCCGCCCTGCCGAGCGAACTGATCGACAATGTGGCTTGGCTGCGTGGCCAGACCGATCTGCCGATCTGCGTGGGTTTTGGCATCAGCACGCCCGACCATGTGCGGCAGTTGGCGCAAGTGGCCGATGGGCTGATTGTCGGCTCGGCGATTGTGCGGCGCGTGGCCGAGGCGGCAACCCGTCCGCGGGCCGACGTTTTGCGCGAGATTGGCGATTATGTCGCCAGCCTGATCGCCGCGCTGCCCCAGTAGCCTGGGGCGGGCGATCAGTCGATATTGACCCGGCCAAATTGGGCTACGTACTATGGCTGATGGGTGATAGCAACAGGCCCCAACGCAAGGGTTGCCGATGTATCCCTATCGCAGTCAGAATCCGCTGCAAAAATTCTTTGCCGGGTTGGCTGAGCAGACGTTCGAGTCGCGGCTGGGCGTCGCCGATCCGCCGCTGATCGATTATCTGGCCGAACTGTTAGTGCGGTTCGCGCGCTGCGACGCGATGTATGGCCTCCGCAACCTGGCGGGGCGTCGCCTGGAAGAAGTCGCCGAAATGTTGGTCGAGGCCGACCAGCGCGTGGGAGACGCGCGCCGCGCCATGCACCGTCAAATCGGCGACCTCACTCTATTCTGGTCCGGCGTTTATCCCGAGGCGCTGCGCCGCCTGCAAGCCGTCGATCGCAAGGATCATCTGCTCGATTATCCCGCGCAAGGCAAACGGGCGTACCACATCGCCAGCACCATCCCCACCGACAACGAGCCCCCCGCGGCCGAGGTGCTCGAGCGGCTGAGCCGCGAGTTCGAAATGTGCGTCTACGGACTGGGAGAGGTTCGCCGCCAATGGGAGCAAGAGGCAGACGGCGGCGGCGAGGCCCCCGCCCGACTCTGGATTTGATCGGCTCTCGGGTTGACAAGCTGCCGCCGCGGACGATTGGAAACCAGCGGCGACGGCTGGCTCAACCCGGGCGGGGAACAACCTAACTGCTTGCCGAACAGGACGGTTCGGTGGCCATCTCTCCCCCGGCCTGACTTTGCCAGTTCCCTGGCGCACCGGTAAAGGCCGACGGTCCAAGTTTTGCTCTCCCGCATCTTGGGGGCACAGGAATGAACTTATTTGGGGTGGCGAGCGCGTGGATTGCGCGCAGCTCAAAGTGGAGTCGGCCGGTGATTTTCGATAAAAGCGCAGGTTGCGCCGCCACTAGAGACTCTTCTGATCCGCCACGTGCCATGACAACAACCGATAACGAGGCGCCGCCAGTGGAATCGCTACGAATCTTGGTGGCAGAGGACACTCCGGCGAACCAATATTTGTTGACGCGATTGTTGACAGCGCGCGGCCATCAGGTGCGCTTGGCAGAAGATGGTGTCGAAGCGGTAAATCTGTTTACAGCCGAGCCGTTCGACGTGGTGCTGATGGATCTGCACATGCCGAATCTGGACGGCTTCCAAGCCTCCAGCGAGATCCGAGAACTGGAGCGCGCTCGCAAGACGCACGTGCCGATCATCGCCGTCACGGCCTATGTTTCGATCGATAGCCGTGCGCGTTGCCTGGACGCCGGCATCGACGTATTGATGCCCAAGCCAATCAATACTCGAGAGTTCATTGAACTTATCGAGCAATTTCCACGGCGCCACGACAGCCCCATCTCCGGCAACCCATCGTCGCTCGGCAGCCAAGATCTCTAACGTGTCTCGGCAGAGGCGCATGCCATCTGCGGCGAGCATTTCTCCCCGAAATCGTTCGCCCCACTGCGAGACGCATGTTACACTTGGGGCCGCGCATTCGCGCCACGGGTCGAGCAGGGGCTCACTGCTCAGATTTCGTCCGTCGGACACCGGACAGAGGAGACCCGCCATGATTGCGCGCCGAGCTTTTGCGCTCGCCCTGGGGCTATCGTTTGTCGCACCCGCTGTTCTCGCCCAGACTGTTGTGCCGCCGCTCTACACGACTCCGGTCGCCAGCGACCTGGACAACCCGCTGTTTGTCACCGCGCCGCCCGGCGACAGTTCGCGCCTCTTCGTGGTCGAGCAGCGCGGCAAGATCAAGATCATTGAAAACGGCGTCCTGCAGTCGACGCCGTTTCTCGACCTGACCGCGGCGGTGGGACAAACCGGCAATGAGCAGGGACTATTGGGTCTGGCCTTCGATCCCAACTACGCCACCAATCACAACTTCTATGTCAACTACACCGATCGGTCCGGCGACACGCGCGTGGCCCGTTATCAAGCGTCGGCCAATCCCAACCTGGCGCTGACCACCGAGAGCCGGTTGCTCTACATCGATCAGCCCTATTCCAACCACAATGGCGGCTGGATTGGCTTTGGGCCGGACAACTACCTCTATGTGGCCAGCGGCGACGGCGGCAGCGGCAACGATCCGCAAAACCGCGCGCAGAACCTCAACAGCCTGCTCGGCAAAATGCTGCGCATCGATGTCTCGCGCGACGACTTCCCCGCCGACGCCGCGCGCAACTACGGCATCCCGGCCGGCAACCCGTTTGTGGGCGCCACCGGCGCCGACGAGATCTGGGACTACGGCCTGCGCAATCCCTGGCGCAACAGTTTCGATCGCGCGACGGGCGATCTCTACATCGGCGATGTGGGACAGGGAGAACGCGAAGAAATCAGCTTTCACGCCGCGGGCGCGGCGGGCGGAGTCAATTTTGGCTGGCGTATCTTTGAAGGATCACTCCCCACCGGCATCGATCCCGACACCATTAATCAAACCCCGCCCATTCACGAGTACACGCACGACGACGGCTACTCGGTGACCGGCGGCTACGTCTATCGCGGCGACGCCATCGAGGGTCTGCCCGGCACGTACTTGTTTGGCGACTATGGCAGCGGCCGAATCTGGTCGTTCCGCTACGACGGCGCGACGAAGAGCGATTTTCGCGAGTTGACCAGCGAACTAGGTGAGATCGGCTCGATCGCTTCCTTTGGCGAGGACGCCAACGGCGAGTTGTATGTCGTGAGCCTCAGCGGCAGCGTCTATCGCATCGATGGCCGACTGCTGGGAGACGCGACGGGCGATCGCCAGGTCGATGGCGCCGACTACACCGTGTGGGCCGATAACTTCCACGGCTCGGGTGGTTTCGACAGCGGCGACTTCAATCGCGATGGCGCGATCGACGGCGCCGACTACACCATTTGGGCCGATCGCTTCCAGCCAGGATCGGCCGTGATTCCCATTCCCGAGCCTCCGGCCGCGCATTTGGCCTGGCTGGCGGCCGGCGCCGGCGGATGGACGCTGTGCTGGCGACGGCGGCGGGGACTCGCTTCTGGTTGAATGGCGCCGATAATGGAGGGGTCGGGGTTCGATCGCCTCCTTGAACTCGGTGGTCTTGATGATCGCACGCATCGCTTGGCTGCGCAGTTGCCTGATGCTGGCGATCGCGCTGGCCTGCGCGCGCGCGGCAAACGCCACGGTGGTGGTGATGTCGAATCGATCGGCTGCCGCCGTGCCATTCTCTGTTTCGCAATCGATCGAGCGCGACGGCAAGTCGACCCCCGTGTCGCGCAAGTTCAACCTGGGCTCCGGCGAGCTGTTGCCAATCGCTGTTTTGCCGCATATTCCCATCAGCCTCGATTTCGAGTCCGCTGGTCATCCGCTCCACTACAACCTGGAGGGAGATTCGACCTATTATTTCGCCAACACCACTCTGGGCGGCGTGAATCTCGAGCAGATCGGCATTCCGCAGGTGATGCAGGTCGAAAGCGAAGTCACGGCCGCGACCAGCGCCGCTCATCCGCGCAAGCGGTTGCCGGGGCTGGCGACGATTCCGGTCAAGCTGCTGGTGGACGACGACGAGCGGTCCAGTCGCGACCAATGGGAACCGCGGGTGCGCAAGCGGCTGGCCGCGGCCTCCAAGATACTGGAACACGTCTGCCGCATGCGTTTCGAGGCAGTGGCCGTCGAAACGTGGGATTCCGACGACAAGGTGAACGACTTCAATCAATCGCTCGCCGAGTTCGAGCATGAGGTGCTGCCCGCCCCAGGCAGGCTGGTGATCGGCTTCACCAGCCAGTACGAAGACACCCGCGGCCCCACCAAGTTGGGCGGCACCCGCGCCGCTTTTTATCCCTACATCCTGCTGCGCGAGTGGAGCAAGTATTACGCCGAGCCCGAGCGGCTGGAACTGTTGGTTCACGAATTGGGGCATTATCTCGGCGCGGTGCATAGTCCCGAACCCAATTCGGTCATGCGACCGATGCTCGGCGACAAGCGCTCGCGGCTCAAGGCGTTTCAGATCAATTTCGATCCGGTCAACGCGCTGGCCATGTATTTGATCGGCGAGGAGTATCGCGCGCGCGGCAATGTGCGCAAACTCACCGAATTGACCCCCGTGACGCGGCGCAAATTGTTCAACATCTACAGCGAGATCAACCGCGCCCTGCCCGGCGATCCGGCGGCCGAACAATACTTGATGTTGCTCGGCGACGTGTCGCATTTGAGCGAAGAAATGCGGCGCAAGCTGAACACATCTCCCGCTGCCCGCTAGGCCGCGGCGCCGTCCCGCATCAACGAACCAGGAGAAACTCCCTTGGCCGAGACAGATGTTTCATCGCCGCCCCACGCGGCGTCGGCGGTCGGCGACGACGCGGTGCTCACTCCAGCACAACTCGCCGAGGCCAAGGAGTATGGCCATAGGCACCTGCTGGCGGGGCTCGCCGATATGGCGGTGGATGTGGTCTATCTGACTATCGCCGCGCTCGTCTTGGCCGTGCCGCTCGATCACTGGTTGGCCCACTACGTGGCTAGCGACACTTTGCGGCTGATCGCATTGTTTCTGATCGTGCTGGCCCTGCACGAGTGCCTGTCGTTCCCGCTCTCGCTCTATTCGGGCCATTGGCTCGAACAGCGCTACGGGCTTAGCCGCCAGTCGCTCGGCCGCTGGGTGTCGCGGCACTTCAAGCAACTGGCGCTCGGGGTGGCGCTGAGCGTCACGCTGTTCGTCGCCCTGTTCTGGGTCATCCGCTGGACCGGCCCCTGGTGGTGGCTGGCCGCGGCGGCCGGCTTTTTTGTCGTCAGCGTGCTCTTGAGCCAACTGGCGCCGGTGCTCATCCTGCCGCTGTTCTACAAGATCGAGCGATTGGACAGTCCCGTACTCGCCGAACGCATGGAGCGCCTGGCGCACGGCACCGGCCTGTCGATCGAAGGGGTCTACCGCATGCAAATGAGCGACGAAACCGCCAAGGCCAACGCCATGTTGGCCGGTATGGGAAGCACGCGCCGCGTCATCATGGGCGACACCTTGCTCGATGGCTTCACCCCCGACGAGATCGAGGTGATCTTTGCCCACGAGATTGGCCACCACGTGCATCGGCACCTGCACAAGTTGATTGGGCTGGGCCTGCTATTCGCCATTGCCGGTTTTTGGCTGTGCGACAGGGTCTTGGCGGCGTGGGTGACGCGTGTCTCGGGCGAGTTGAACTACGCCGAGTTGCCGGTGAACGCCATGCCGCTGGTGGTGCTGGTGCTGACCTTGTTCTTCATGGGGGTCGGACCGCTGCAAAACCTGATCAGCCGCCACTTTGAGCGCCAATGCGACCGCTACGCGCTGGTTCGCACTGGGCTGCGGGAGGCATATCAAAGCGCTTTTCGCAAATTGGCCCGCCTCAATAAAGACGATCCCGAGCCGAATAGGTGGGAGGTGCTGTTGTTTCACAGCCACCCGCCAGTCGGCGAGCGGCTGGCGGCAGCAGATTTGTAATCGCCTGGATGTAAGCCCCGGCTGCCAGCACGACGCTGGCAGCAGGGGCAATCTCTGGGCCATGGCGCTCGTAGGGACTGCGATGGCCACCACCACGTTTGACCGCCACCAGCCGGCGGCGAAATCGAGAGACGTAAACGAACGGGACGACCGCCGATCGTCCGAGCGACAATCGCAGTTCGCCTTGCCGCGCGGCCTGGTCGGACATGCGGCGGGCTGGATCATGGCGGTGAAGAACCGTCCCATGAATCGGCTGGCGGTGGAGTTGCTCGATCCCGACCCGGCCGATCGAATCCTCGAAATCGGCATCGGCGCCGGCGCCGCGTTGCAAATGCTTGCGCGGCGCGCGGGCCCCGGCCGAATCGCCGGCGTCGATCCTTCGGCCACGATGCTAAAGCAAGCTCGCTGGCGCAATCGCCGCGCGGTCGCGGCCGGCGTCGTGGAATTGCGGCAGGCGGACGCGGCCCGCTTGCCGTTCGACGACGGCAGTTTCGCCAAAGTGTTCGCTGTGAACAGCTTTCACTTGTGGCCAGCGCCGTTGGCCGGTTTGGCCGAGGCGCGGCGGGTGTTGACGCCCGGCGGTATGCTTCTGTTGGCGCTGCGCATGTCGCTGGCCAAACCGACTTGTTTCTCAGCGCCGGGCCTCACCGAGGCCCAGGTACAACACGCGGCCCAGCTTGCGCAGCACGCCGGATTTCAGGACGTGCGACTGTTGCGGCGCCGCGCGGGCCGCCAGACCACCTGCCTACTCGCCTGGTGCTGAAGCGCTGCCCGCGCGTTGACCAGTTGCGGAGCGCTGTCGTACACTCATGGCCAACTTGCGGGTGGCCGATTCAAGTGGTTAGCCCGCAAACGTTTGGGGCCAGATTCCGCAATTTGGCGAAAGCAAAGGCAACGGCCATGAGCCATGGTGGCGCTAGCGGCACCGAATTCGAAACGATGCGCGGGCGAAATTATCCCGCCATTCGGCAGTTCACGGTCTTTCTGGAGAATCGTGTCGGGCAACTACTGGAAGTGGTGCGCCGCTTCGAGGGGAGCAAGGTGCGGATTGTCGCCCTGTCGATTGTCGACGCCACCGAGTGCGCTTTTGTGCGGTTCGTGCTGAGCCATCCCGAGCAAGGGCGCGAAATTCTGGAGCGGGCCGGTCTGGCCTTGATCGAAAGCGATCTGATCGCGGTCGAGTTGCCCAACGTCAGCCAACCGCTGGTCCGTGTCTGCACGGCGCTATTGCAGGCCGAGGTGAACATCATCCAAACCTACGCGCTGCTGGCGCGCCCTGGCGAGCGCCCCGCCGTGGCCCTCATGGTCGACAACATCGAGATGGGACTCGACACACTCGCCGGCAAGGGATTCACATTGCTCAGCGAAGGCGACCTGGTCGGCGAGGATTGACGCTGCTGCGTCAGTTGGGGGGCAAGAGCGACGCGCCCGCCGGCTCTCGATACAGCTGCCCCTTGTGATACAGCGCCAGTCGAGCCTCGATGGCCGCCAGTCGCCGCGCGTTCTGCGGCTGCGCTAAAAGTCCCACGGCCCGCTGCGCCGCCTCGGTGGCGCCCGCGAAGTCGCCTTGATCGGCCCGCGCCGCGGCCAGCGCGTCCAGCGCCAGCGCATCGTCAAAGTTGGTCGCCACGCACAATCGATGCGCTAGCGTCACGGCCTCTTTTCCGTTGCGCAAGTTGGCATCGGCCGCCGTGGCCCAAATCCAGGCTAGCCGCCGCGCCCCTTCGCGCCATTGGGGCTGGCGACCGAGCGCGGCGGTATAAACCGCTACGGCCTCGGCAGGCTTCCCGTCGCGCAACAGCGAAATGGCCAGGTTGTTCGCCGCGTCGATCGAGTACGGATCGATCGCCAGCGCTTTTCTCAAACTGGCGATGGCCTCCGCGCGACGCCCCAGCGTGTCGAGCAAGACGCCGCGATTGGCCAGCGTGACCGGATGTTCGGAGTCGATGGCCAGCGCGCGATCGCAGTGCAATAGCGCCTGCCGCGCGTCCCCTTGCCGCAACAGCGCCACGGCCAGATCGTTCTCGGCCTCCACCGAGCGCGGATTGAGGCGGATCGCGGCGGTAAACGCCTCGTTCGCTTCGGCAAGCTGCCCGCGATTCATCCATTCGGCGCCAAGCCGCGTGGCCTGAGCCGACAGATTGCGATCGCGCGCGGCCCCCAGCACCGCTCGACGAAACAGCGCCACCGCGTCAACGTGGCGGCCACCTTTCAAGTGCACCTCCGCCAGAAACGCGGGCACAATCCGCGAGTTCGGCGCCAGCGACAGCGCTTGCTCATAACAGCTTGCGGCCTCGTCCAACCGCCCTGCCGCTGTGAGCGCAGTCGCCAGATAAAACAGCGGCTCCACGACCAGCGGATTCTCAAGCGCCGACTGGCGTCGTTCGGCCAGCGCCGACTCGCGCTGGCCGGCACGTTCAAACTGCTGCGCGCGATCTTCGCGGGCGTAGACGCTGCGCGGATTCGCCGCCAAGGTGAAATCGGTCCAGGCGCGACCGTTTCGCCAGACCGCTGTCTGATCAAAACTCAAAACCGCGAGCATGCCCAGCATCGCCCCGACACCTCCTACGAGCGCGCGGCGCGGTGATCGCGCAACCAACCAAGCCAACGCCAGCGCCGGGCCGAGCATGGCCAGATACATATAGCGGTCGGCGACCGTGGAAACGCTTTGATAGGCAAACGGGACCAACCCCAACACCGGCGCCAGCGCCGCCAATGACACTAAAAGCAAGGCCAGCCACTGCCGCCGATTCGGCAACCATGCGACCAGCGCCAACAGCGCGGCGGGCAGCAGCCACGAGATCCAAACCGTCTTTCCCCGCGCAAGCTCCGTAACGCCGCGACCATAATCGGGGCAAAGCCAGACCGGCCAAATGAGCTTGCGCAAATAAAACGAAATGGCGTCGGCCGCAATGAATGGCCGCATGGCGATCGCCGGCGGCTCAAAAGTGATGGCGCTCCCCGACTGCGCGCCGCGCGTGACCAAGAGCGCGGCCGCGGCCATCGCGAACCACAATGCCAGTGGTGGCGCGATCTCGCGCCAAGGCCGATCCAGAAAATAGCGCGCCAGTAGCGCGGCGATCACCGGCAGCGCGGCGACGCTCGGCTTGGACAAGAGCGCCAGACCAAACGCCACGGTCGCCGCCGCGTAATGCCACCACTTACCTCCCGAGCCGCGCGCGTGTTTTCGTTTGCCGTGTCGGCCGGACGCATCGCGGCCAGCCTCCACAAAACGCAGATACTGCCACAGCGCGGCCAATCCCAAACTGGCGCTGAGCAGCCCCTTGTTTTCAGTCACCCAGCCCACGCTCTCCACTTGCAAGGGATGCAGCGCAAAGAGCAAGGCGCCCAGACAGGCGGCCAGGTCGCTCTGCGTGAGTCGCCGCGCGATGACAAACACCAACACCGCGCACGCCGCGTGCAGTAGCACGCTGCCCGCGTGAAACACACGCGGGTCGAATGCCACCCGAGCGCCGCGACGCGGCGCCTCGCCGGCCGGCCACGCCAACAGCGCCTCCGCGCTCCAAAACGTGTAGGTCGCGGGGATATACAACCCCAGATACGGCTCGCGCCAGAAGCGAGCCACGTGCCGCAGACTCGGCGGATTCAATTGCGGATTGAGCAGAATGTTGTCGGGGTCGTCGCGCCCTAAAAAGTCGAAGCCGATCACGCGGCCAAACACCAACAGTGTAACCAATGCCACCAGCGCCGCGGCCAACCACGGCGCCATTCGCTGCCAGCGCGGCGCGTCGGCGACCGACTGGCTCGATTCGCTGGAACGGGACGCGGATTTTTGGGTGGTGGCGGGCACAGGTCAGCGCGTTTCTGGGGCCCTAACTTGAAATCCAAGCCACCACGATAATTGCCGCGCCCGCGAGCGACCAGCGGCGCCTATTTAAGCAGCGGTCGCAGCGCCTTGGTCCACGCCTCGTAGCCGGCGGCGCTCAGGTGCAGTCGATCGGGCGCATAGTATTTGTCGATGGGCTGGCCCTGGTCGTCGAGCAGCACCGCGGCCAGATCGACGAATGTTAATCGTGGCGCTTGCTGGCAATACTCCTCGATCAACCGGTTCGCGCGCTCTTGGGTGTCCAGCAACTTGATGCGCGCGGGACTCGGCTTGATCGCCAGAAACAAGATCTTCGTCTCGGGCAAGGCGGCAAACACCTGATCGGCGAACGCCCGGAAGTCAGCCAGCACTTGCTGCGGCGTCTCGCCGGCGGCCAGATCGTTGTCGCCCGCGTAGAACGCGATCAACCGCGGTCGATACTGGATGACGATGCGGTCGGCGAACTCGAGCACGTCGCTCGCCTGCGAACCACCGAAGCCCCGATTGGTGATGGCCAAGTCGGGAAACGACTCCTTGGTGTCCCATAGGCGAATGCTTGAGCTACCGACGAAGACGATGCCCCCCGGCGCCGGCATGTTCTCTCGGTCGATCGACTCGAAGCGCGCGATGGCGCCTTCCCAAGCGTTTCCGTCTGGCTCCTTGGCCGCGGTGATTGCGGCGAGAGTCGCCAGCAGCATGGTCCAAACAACAACGCAAGCAGCTTTCATGAGGTCGCTCCCAGGGCGGGGTCGGGCAGTCGAACAAAGAATAACAAGATCGCCGCCACCCCCGCCAGGCAAGCGCCGAGTGAGAACGGCACGCCGGCGCCATATTGTTTGTAGAGCCAACCAAACACCACGCTGGCCGGAAACGCCGCCACGCCGGTGGCAAAATGAAACCATCCAAACGCGGCGCCCCGCCGATGGGCGGGCGCAAGGTTGCCCACCAGCGCCCGCTCCGCCGGTTCGGCCAATGCGAAAAAGAGCGCGTAGGCGATGAACAGTCCCCAGATTTGCCATTTCTGACTGGCAAAGGCGAACGCCAGATAAACCGCCGCGTACACGATCCAGGCAATGACCAGCAGCGGCCGCGCGCCGAACTGGTCAATCCATTTGCCGGCCACCAGGCTGCCGTAGCTCTTGACGATGCTGAACAACGACCACAAAAGGGGAATGGCCGTCAGGCTAATCCCCAGGTCCTGCGCCCGGACAATCAAGAACACATCGCTGGAGTTGCCCAGCGTGAACAGCACCACGGCGATCAAATACAGCGCGTAGTTACGGCCCAACGGCGCGCTTGCGGGCACGCCCGGTTGCGGTGTCTCCATCGACCCCTGCGCCGCTTGTTTGCGCCGCGGTTCGCGCAGGCCAAAGACCACAAGCAGCACCACCGCCAGGCCGGGCACAATCGTCCACAAAAACAGCCCGCGCAAGGCGCCCGGCCACAGCCACAGGAACGCCGCAGCCAACAGTGGGCCAATAGCCGCGCCGAGATGATCCATCGCCTTTTGAAAACCGAACGCGCGGCCGCGCTCGCCCGTGGGCGTCGAGTCGACGATCAGAGCGTCGCGCGGGGCGCCGCGAATCCCCTTGCCCGCGCGATCGGCCAATCGCAGTCCGACGAGTTGCGCCGGCGCGGTGACCAGCGCCCCCAACGGTCGCGCCAAAGCCGCAATGACGTAACCGCTCACCACCAGCGGTTTGCGCATGCCGAGGCGATCAGACCAGTTGCCGCTTGCCAGCTTCAGGAGGCTGGCGGCCGTTTCCGCCGCGCCTTCCATTAGCCCCAGCGTCACTTCGCTGCCGCCAAGCACTCCCTTCACGAAGGCTGGCAACAGCGGATAAACCATCTCGCTGGCGATGTCGTTTAACAGGCTGGTGCAGCCCAGCACCCGCACATTGCGCGCTAGCGGCGCGGCCTGCTCGCTGGTCGCCGAGCGGCCCGCGTTCATTGACCCGCGCGCGGCCGGGCCGAGCGCACGTAATCGATGAGCCGTCGCACATTGTCGGGCGCGGTTTGCGGCAGCACGCCATGCCCCAGGTTGAAGATATGACCCGGTCGGCCAGCCGCCTGATCGATAATCTCCTGAGCGCGGCGCTCGATTTCGGCGGGTTCGGCAAATAATACGGTCGGGTCAAGATTGCCCTGCACCGCGCGGTCGTACCCCACGGCCTGCCAGGCGTCGTCCAGTCGCACGCGCCAGTCGATGCCGATCACGTCCCCCCCCGCCTCCGACAACAGCGGCAATAGCGCCGGATTGCCGGTGGCGAAGTTGATGACCGGCACGCCGCGCTTGAGATGCCCAATGAGTTGCCGGGTGTACGGAAGCACGTAGCGGCGGTAATCGTCGACGCTGAGGCAGCCGACCCAGCTATCGAAGATTTGCACTGCCTGCGCGCCAGCGGCGATCTGCGCGTTGAGATAACGCGCCACGCTGCGCGCGAGGCGCTGCATTAGCTCGCGCCAGGCGCCCTCGTCGCGATACATCAGCGTCTTGGTATGCAGGTAGTTGCGGCTGCCCCCTCCTTCCACCGCATAGCTGGCCAGAGTGAACGGCGCGCCGGCAAAACCGATCACCGGAATCTCAGTGCGCAGGCCGGCGCGGGTTTGTCGCACCGTCTCCATCACAAAGCCCAGCCGCTCGACGCTCTCCAATTCCACCACGCGTTCGACATCTTGCGGTTCGCGGACCGGGTTGTGAATCTGCGGCCCTTCGCCCTGCGCGAACTCCAGGTCAAATCCCATCGGCTCCAGAATCGGCAGCAGATCGGAGAAGATGATCGCCGCGTCGACCCCCAGCCGCTCGACGGTGCGAATCATCACCTCGGCCGACAACGCCGGATTCTTGCACAACTCCAAAAAGGTGGTCTTCGCGCGAATCTCGCGATACTCGGGCAGGTAGCGCCCCGCTTGGCGCATGAGCCAGATTGGCGTGTGCTCGGTTGGCTCGCGGCGGCACGCCTTCATAAAGGGGCTGTTGTACCAAGGCTGGTCCCCGGCCGGCGCCGCGGCCGGTTCGGCGGCAAAGATCGCTGCGATTTCGCGCTTCCAGCTCAACAGTTGCGCAGCGCGTTCCGCCGACTCCATCACCAAATGCCCCATCTTGGGATGACTTGGTTCCAGGTCGACCACCAGACCGTTCTCGCGCAGCGTCTCGCTGGTAGTCGGCCCGATTGAGGCGATGACAACGTGCTCCAGCGCTTCGCGCAATTCGCGCGTTATTCCCTGTTCGGCCGCCATGTGCAACAGATTGACCACTTGCTGACCGCTGGTGAACAGGGCCACGTCAATTCGCCGCGCAATGATGGCGCGAATGTTTTCCACCAGCGGCGCGGTGTCTTCGGGCAGGTCGTAGTCATACACCTTGACGCGCAGCACCGTGGCGCCGCGCGCTTCGAGTCCGGCGATCAGACTGGGATTGGGCTGACCATACTCCTGCACGGCCACGGTATGGTTGGCGATCGAGGCGCGCTCGTCGATGATCTTGAGCACCTCGCGCCAGGTGTTGGGCTCGGGCGCTTGCAGCGTGGGCTGTATGCCTAGCTCGCGCAACACGACCAACGGTTTGGGACCGCGCACAATCGTCGTCACGTCGCTGAGCGCGTCGAGAAACCGCTGCCGATCGACATGGCGTTCCACGGCGGTCACCAGCGCCCGCGTCCCCACGCCGGTCAGCAGGATCACCAGATCAACCTGTCCCGTGAACAACCGATTGGCAAAGTCGACCGCGCCCCGCGCATCGGCCAGCGGCGACTCGCGCATCGAGGGACTGATGCTTGGCACGCCGCCAAAGCGTTCAACCAGGCGAGCCATGTCCTCCGCGCGGCGGCTCTCGAAAGCCGCCACGCGCAAACCTTGAAAATTCGGAGTTTCCGTCACAAATGGCCTCAGTGCGCCGATTGAGAGGCCCCTGCCGTCGCTGCGCACGGGGGGCAAAGCACTCATGCTAGCCCACCAGCGGCACGATCAAAAGAGACGCCCGCCAAGGCGCCGGGCACGGCCAGCAAAAGCAATACTTGTGCGGCCGCGCGTCGGACTTGCGGCCGTGCAAATTCTGGAGAGTTACTACCATGAGCGCGCGATTCACCTGGGCCGTTCCCCCGGCGATCCTGTTCGCGCTCTGCCTCCTGTATCGCGCCACGGCGCTGCCCCCCCCCGCCGCGCCCTCGGTGTTGCTGACGCGCGATACCCCGGCGGTCATCGCGCCGCGCTACAACGATCCGCGCGTGGCGACCAATGAGCAATTGGCGCGGGCGCTCGATCGGCTCAAGCCGCCGGCTGGCGCGCCAAACACCAACCACATCATCCACGCGCTGCGCCTCTGGGGGCCGAACGCCGATTTCGGCGACGCGCGATTCTTAAGCGGCCCGGCGATGCTGGCCTATCTGACCGACGATCGCGCCTTTCAGCAGATGGCGGGAGAAGCCGCCGCGCCGCTACTCGTCATGGAAAAATCAGGACGCATCATAGTACGACCCTGGACCGCCGATCACCCTGCCGCCGCCACCGCGTCGGTGCATGTCGACGATCTCTTGGCGACCCTTGGCGAATGTGGTCTACCGCTCGCTGCGCCAATCGTCACCCGCACAGGCGCCGGCACGGTGCGCGATTTGCTCCTCGGCTCGCTGGGGCGCTATCACCTCAATCAACTGGAATTTGAGTGGACGACCATCAGCTTTGCCCGCTATGCCTGTCCCGCGCGCTGGTGGATCAACGATTACGGGCAGCGGATCAACATCGATGATCTGCTGCGCTTGCTGATCGATCTGCCGCTGCGCGACGGTGTCTGCGCCGGGACGCACCGGTTGGAAGCGCTGGTCGTGCTGTTGGCCGCCGATGAGCGCGCCCGTGCGCTCAGCGACCGGCAACGGCGGCGCATTGTGGCGCATCTTTCGGAGGTCAGCGGGCTGTTGATGAGCACGCAGTCGCCAGAAGGCTACTGGCGGCGCGAGTGGCAGCGGCCGGCCACAACCAACGCGACCACGCCGCTTGCCGATCGCATCTTGGCCACGGGGCATCATTTGGAGTGGCTGGCGCTGGCGCCCGAGGCCGCGCAACCCTCGCGCGAGTGTATTGTCCGCGCCGCCCAGTGGCTGGCGCGGTCGATGATCGAGGTGGACCAGGCCACGCTATCAGCCGAATACGGACCCTTTTCGCATGCGGCGAGGGCACTCTGTCTGTGGAGATCGCAAGAGCCGTTTCAAGCCTGGCGCGCGGCGCAATCTCAGTTGGCGCGCCGACAAACTCCGCCGCAACACGCCGACGAATAAAGCGCCATGCAAGTATTCACAGACAATTCGCCCGCATTAGATTTCCCACCCCGCAGCGGAGTGATTCAGGGTTGGAGCGTGCTGCCGCGCATCGGGCGCGGCCCCATGGTCGCGGCGCTAGGGATTGCAGTGGTGGCGCTAGTGGCCAGCTTGGCCCCGCTGCCAACCGAAACTTGGAACGCTGTCGCCCAGGGGCGCTGGCTTGTCGAACACCGCGCGCTGCCTGCCAGCGACCCGCTGGTCGCCTCCACCGTGCGGGCCGCGACGAATCAGCACCAGTGGCTGGCGCAGTGCGCGTTGTATGCGGTCGCGGCGAGGTTCGGCGGCGATGGCCTCTTGGCGCTGCGCGCGCTGGCCATTGCGGCCACGGTGGCGCTGGCGATGGTGGCGGCGCGGCGCCGCGCCGGTTCGACGCATCTGGCCACTCCGGTCGCGCTGGCGGCCATGCTGCTAATCTGGCCCGCGCTCGGCGGACCTGGCCCACAGATATTGGGCATGGCGGCGTTTGCGGCGCTCTTGGTCGCCATCTCGCCGCCGCAATCGCGGCATGCGCTACCCTATTGGTTGCCACTTTTGTTCTTGCTCTGGGCCAACTGCGATCGCTCGGCGGCGCTCGGCTTGGCGGTGTTGGCATGCTGGCTGCTCGGGCGACGAGTAGACCATCGCTGGCGTCGCATCGGCAATGCGCTGACCAGACGCGATCTTTGTTTAACCTTGGCGGCCGTAGCGTGCGCCGGCTGCGCGCCGCTGGGACTTCGCGGCCTGCTGGGTTCGGGCGCCGGCTCGCCACTCTCCATGGCGTCCCCCGGTAGCTGGGGATTCGCCATATCACTCGCGCTGTTGGCGATTGTGTTGCGTTGTAGTCCGGCGCCGTTTCGTCTGGCGGAGGCGTTGCCTCTGTTGCTCGTCGGCGCCGCCACCGCCACTCATACGGAGTGGTTGCCAATTTGGTCGCTTACGCTCGCCTGGGCGCTTGCTCCGCATGCGCTGCGTATCATTCACGAGTTTCATGGCGATGAACGGCTTGCGCTAGCCGACACCGCGCCGCGCACCATGCTCAATACCGGCGTCGCCACCGGCGCCCTGTTCGCCGCAATGGTCTGGTCGCCGCCACTGGCGGCCCTGATCAGCGGGAACCCGCGACCGCTGGCGACAATCGTGTCTGCCGACACGCCTTACTTTGTTGGGCAGGCAGTCCGCCGCGAAGATCTCGCCGGCAACTGCTTTGCCCCGCGAGACTGGTCGGGCTACTTGGCTTGGCAGTCTGGCGGCAAGTTACGGCCGCTGTTGTTAAACGAAGCCACAGCGCCGCTGGCGGCGAGGCAAGACTACCAGGCGCTGGCCAGCGGCGCGGCGGCATGGCTCGATGTGGTCGACCACCGCCAATTGCGGTATCTGGTGATCGACCGCGCCCGTCAGTCATTCTTGCATCGCGCCGCCGTCGCCCACCCGCGCTCGCGCGTCGTGTATGAGGACCGGCAAGGGACGGTGCTGGAGATTCGGCCGCCAGCCGTGCAATAGCCCCGCCTGCCAGACGGAGTAGAATCGTTGGGCAGCGTGCAGGCCGCGCCGACACGCTACAGGGGCCATCCATTCGCAGTTCAGGAAGCCGCGCGCGTGATTCACGAAACGATTGGCCGCATCGCCAATGGCCAAGACCTGACGCAAGAAGAAATGGCCACCGCCATCGACGAGGTGATGCGCGGCCAGTGCCGCCCGCAGGAAATCGCCTTGTTGCTCACTGGCCTCGCCATGAAGGGGGAGACGGTCGAAGAGATTGCCGGCGCCGCCACGGCCATGCGCCGCCACATGACTCCCATTCGCAGCCAACGCGCCAATCTGCTCGACACCTGCGGCACCGGGGGCGATGGCTCGGGCACGTTCAACATCAGCACCGCGACCGCCATTGTCGCGGCCGCCGCCGGGGTGGCGGTCGCCAAGCATGGCAATCGCCGCGCGACCAGTCGCAGTGGCTCGGCCGATGTGCTGATCGCGCTGGGCGTGAACGTCGAGATTGAGGTGTCAAGAGTCGAACAATGCCTGGACGAGTTGGGCCTCTGTTTTTGCTTTGCGCCGCTCTTGCACCAATCGATGCGGCATGTGGCCGAGGTGCGACGGCAATTGGAGATGCCGACCATCTTCAACCTGCTCGGCCCGCTTACCAATCCGGCCGGCGCGCCGTATCAATTGCTGGGCGTGGGGCACGACGATCGCCGACCGCAACTGGCCCAGGCGCTGGCGTTATTGGGCACGCGGCGAGCGCTGGTGGTGTGCGGCGCCGACGGTCTGGACGAAGTGACCCTCGCCGACAACACGCGCGTGACTGAAGTAAGCGAAGCGACCACGCGCGAATTCGATTGGACGCCCCAGGTATTCGGACTGGAGCGATCGAGCCTGGCGCCCCTCTCTGTGTCGGGTCCTGCCGAGAGCGCGGAGATGATCCGCACCGTGCTCGCAGGTGAGGCTGGTCCGGCGCGCGACATCGTGGTCATCAACGCGGCGGCGGCGCTGATCGCGGTCGAGCGCGTCAGCGATCCGCGACAGGCGGCCGAGCAAGCCGCGGCAGCGATCGATTCCGGCGCCGCGCGCGATGTGTTGCGCCGTCTGATCGAACTGACCAACGCTTGACGCGCGCCGGCAGTTGGCCAAGTGGCCACGAGCGCTATAATTGGGCTTGTCCCATTTCTTAGCGCCCCGCGGAATCATCGAATGAGCATCGCCGCCAAACCGGCCACGCTGAGCGAACTACGCGACAGCGGCTGGGTCTCGAAGTCGGTCAAGCAGGAGATCTACGACAACTTTCTGGCGGCGCTGGCCCGCGGCGACGAGCTGTTCCCAGGCATCATCGGTTACGAAAACACCGTGATCCCTGAGATCAACATCGCGCTGTTGTCGCAGCACGACCTGTTGTTTCTCGGCGAGAAGGGACAGGCCAAGAGCCGTTTGATGCGCTCGCTGACGCGCTTTCTCGACGAAGAGATTCCATACGTCGATATTCCCGAGGCGCCGTTTCACGAAGACCCCTATCGTCCGCTCACCGGCGTGGTGCGGCGCTTTCTCGCCGAGACGCCCGACGAGCAAGTGCCGATCGGTTGGTGGCCGCGCGATCAGCGCTACGCCGAGCGGCTGTCTCCCGGCACCAAGTTCGCAGATCTGATCGGCGAGATCGACCCGGCCAAACTCGCGGGCGGGGTGAGCATGGCCGCCGAAGATTCGTTGCACTTTGGTCTGATTCCGCGGATGCACCGCGGCATCTTCGCCATGAACGAACTGCCCGAACTCGACGAATTGGTGCAGGTCGGCCTCTTCAATATTCTGGAAGAGCGCGACGTGCAGATTCGCGGCTATCCGGTCAAGTTCGATATCGACGTCTTGATCTTGTTCAGCGCGAATCCCTCGACGTTCAACCGCTCGGGCAAGGTGATCCCGCAACTTAAGGACCGCATTGGCTCCGTGATCCACACGCACTACCCGGTCGACCGCGATCAAGGCATCCAGATCATGGAGCAAGAGGCGGCGATCGATCTGGGGGGCGATTTTCCGGTGCATGTGCCGTATTTCATGCGCGAGGTGATCGAGGAAATCAGCCGCGTCGCGCGCAAGTCGAAGTTCGTCGATCATCAGTCGGGCGTGAGCGCGCGGTTTTCGATCGCCAACTATCGCACCATGGTGGCCAGCGCTCGGCAGCGCGGCGTACGCTTGGGGGAACGCCCCGCCGTGCCGCGCATCAGCGATCTGGGGCACCTCTACGCATCGAGCCTGGGCAAGCTGGAGCTCGACCTGATGAGCAGCCATCAACTCAGCGAGCGCCAAGTGCTGGACGCGATCATCGCCGACGCGGTGAAGAACGTCTTCGAGGAGTACGTCGACAAGCACGGGCTCGACGAGATCGGCGAGATCTTCGGCCAAGGAGTCAAGATCGAGGTGGGCGACCTGTTGCCTAGCTCGCAATACGCCCAGCGGCTGCAGCGCGTGCCGCCGGCCTGGGAAAAGGCTTTCGAAGTCAACGCCTCGAGCGAACCCGCCATGCGGGCGTCGTGCGTCGAGTTTGTGCTGGCCGGTCTCTATGCCAGCGAGCGCGTCAGCCGCTCGCAGCAGCACGGCCGCATCACCTACGAGATTCGCTAGCCACCGGTCCGCGGCTTAGGCGGGGTTCGGCGGCGTCGCGGCGTTGGGGGTGCTGCTCAGTTGCGACAGCACTTGCAAGACGCCGTTGAGATGGGCCAACCGAGGTCCAAACCGATCGACGAACTCGGTGAGCATGAAGTCCCCTTCCAGCAGCACTTCGGGATCGCCGTTCACCTCGTCGGTCAGCCGTTCGAGGAACTCGGTCTGCACGCGCGATAGCGCCTCGGCCGCAGCGCGGCATGCCTTGGCCAGACGCGGGTTGGATTGCTTCCACTGACGCAGTTCCAACGCGCGTTGTCGCTGCGCGGACCCCAATTGGTTCACCAACTCTTCAAGCAGTTCGTTGTGCCGGTCCTGGCCAGCCACCACCTGCCGCAGAAGTTGCGAAACCTCCGACGAGTCTTCGTCGGAGATCGGGTTGGTGGCCGCGGTGATGTCGACTTGCGTGAAAAGCGCCGGGTGCCGAGATTCTTGCGTCATGATGGGAATGATTGCGAGTGCCCGAATGAATTTGCCAGTGCCGAGTATAAACAGCCGCTGCGCCGAGCGTCGAGTAGCGCGCCCAAAACTCGCGCGGCAAATTCTTGCTAGCGGCCAACTTGCTCTCGCAGCATTGACAGAACCCGCCCTCCCAATTACGCGCAAACTGTAGCGATTGTGCATGGTCTGCCGCCGTGGTCTGCGCATTCCGGGGAAAACGCGACCCAAGATCACCTCGCCCAGCAGGGGGGCTCAAGTCGAAAACCCGTCTGCCCGATGCTACTTGCGGCGCTTCGCGCGCCGTCGGAACCCGTTGGGGCGCAAGGCGCCTCTGGCAACGCAGGGAAGCTTTGCATGACGTCGAGCGACACAAAGTCGCCAGCGGCACTCGGTTTTCTCACAGTGATCCAGCGCGAGCCTCACGGGCTGTTCGGCGGCTATCTGCTGCTGAATTTAGCCGGCCGCCCGCTGGAGTTTCATTGCACGGCGCCGCTCAAGCCCAATCGGGCGCAAGAAATTTTGTACGGCCCCACGTTGGAGCCCTTTTTGTACGGCGAACACATCGGCCGCGCGCTGATCGAAAAAAGCAGCCTGCAGCCAATCGCGATCTGCACCAATCGCGAGGCCGCCCTGGCCGTGCGCGAGTTTGTCCGCGCGCCAGTCGCGCTGGTGCTGGCCAGCGATGCGGCCGGCGCAACCGATGCCGCGACTGGGCCCACTTGGCGCATCGACGGCCCCCAGCGCCCGCGCGCCGCGCTACATCGCGTGGTGATCGGTCGCCAACAATTAGGCGTCAAGGCCGCCTGGCAATCCGACGAGTCGGCGCTCGTCGAGCGACTGCGCCAACTGGCCGACGATTTTGACCTGGCCGAACCGTTCGCGCGCATCGAAGAAGCGATTGACGAAGCGCAGCGAGCCGGCCGATGACGCCTGCCACAACGGACCTGCTTACGATCGGCGGTGGCTGGGCGCCGGCGCTCGCTGCGCCGCTGTTGCTGCCGACTGGCGACTGGCGACCAGTCGAGCCGACCGCCATCACCCCCCAATTCGCGCCGCCCGCAATCGCCGTGGCGACGCAATTGCCGGCGTCCGCTGGGCCGCCGCCAGTGAGCAGCCTGCTGCGTTTGTTGGCGCCGCCAAACCTGCCGGCGATTACCAGCGTGCGATTCGCCGCCCCTTGCGAGCCGCCCCCCGCCAGCGCCACGCCGCCCCCCGCTGCGCGACCGCCGCGCCCGGCAGGCGCCGCCTATGTGCGGCTGCGAGCGCCGGCCGACGCGATCAAGCTCGAGGACCGCCTCTACTACGTGCTGCAGCCGCCGCTGGAAGTTTGGATGGCGGGGCATCAACTGGCGGTCCCCTCGCACCCCTTCCCCTACCAACTCGAAGGGGTGGCGTTTCTCTACCCGCGAGTGGCGGCCCTGCTGGCCGACGAAATGGGGCTGGGCAAGACCATGCAGGCCATCACCGCCATGCGCCTGTTGCTCCGCGCGGGCGAGGTGCGCAGCGTGCTGGTCGTCTGTCCCAAGCCGCTGGTCACCAACTGGCAGCGCGAACTGGCGCAATGGGCGCCCGAAATACCGATCAGCGTGATTGGCGGCGATCAGGAGCGCCGCGCCTGGCAATGGCGCGAGGTCGACGCGCCGATCAAGATCGCCAACTACGAGCTACTGGTGCGCGATCGCGATCTGGTGCGCACGCTGCGCCCCGCCTTCGACCTGGTGGCGCTCGACGAAGCGCAGCGAATCAAAAACCGCGCCAGCGCCACGGCGGAGACGGCGCGATCGATCCCGCGGCGCCGCAGTTGGGCGCTCACCGGCACCCCTATCGAGAACAGCGCGGAAGACCTGGTCGGGATTTTTGAGTTTCTTTCGCCCGGTTATTTGTCGAGCGACATGAAGGCCTCGCGGCTCGGCAAGCTGGCCAGCGACTATTTGCTGCGGCGGCAAAAGGAGCAGGTGCTAAAAGACCTGCCCCCCAAGCTGCTGCGCGACGCCGCGCTGGAACTAGGCCCCCACCAACGCGAGACATATCGTCTGGCCGAAGAAGAAGGGGTGCTGCGACTGACCGCCATGGGTGAAGGCGCCACCATTCAACACGTCTTCGAGTTGATCCTGCGGCTCAAGCAAATCTGCAACTTCGATCCCGCCACCGGCGAGAGCGTTAAGTTCGATCGGCTCTACGCCGACCTCGAAGAGGTGGTCGCCAGCGGGCAAAAGGCGATTGTCTTCAGCCAATGGGTCTCCACGCTGCAGACCTTGTCGCAGCGGCTAGCCAGCTTTCGCCCCTTGGAGTTTCATGGACAACTGCCCTCAGCGCAGCGCGATGGCGTGCTAGAGACGTTTCGCAACGACAAGCATCGCCCGATATTGCTCATCAGCTACGGGGCCGGCGGGGTGGGCCTCAATCTACAGTTCGCCAGCTATGTGTTTGTGTTCGACCGCTGGTGGAACCCCGCGATCGAAGATCAGGCGATCAACCGCGCGCATCGCATCGGCGCGCAGTCGCCCGTGACCGTCACGCGGTTTCTTGCCGCCAGCACGATTGAAGAACGCATCAACGAAGTGCTGGAGCAGAAGCGCGAAATCTTCGACCTCGTGCTGGCCGGCGCCGAGTCGGGCGTGAAAGAAGACTTGGGGCTCAGCCGCGACGAAATCTTCGGCCTGTTCAATCTGCGCTGTGCCGCGACGGGGCGCTTGGCCGCGTAGCAAAATGCGGCGCCGGCGGCGTCGAGTCGGCCGCCGCGGCAAGCGCTGGCAACCCGATCGTGAAGGTCGCCCCCTGTCCTGGCTCGCTCGTTACTGCCAGTGTCCCGCCATGCAAGCCGACGACAATGCGCCAGCACTTGGCCAGTCCCATGCCCAGGCCGCGCCCCGCCGACCGCCCCGAATAAAACGGATCGAACAAGTGCCGGCGCGTCTCGGGCGATATGCCTTCGCCATGATCGCGCACCGCAAAGAGCGCCTCCGGCGCGCCACCAACGCTTTGCCTCACGCATAAAGAGATGTCGATTGTGCTATTCGGCGCAAACTCCAGGGCGTTGTCGACCAGCGTCCGTAGCGCAACCACCAATTGCCCCTCGTCGGCCCGCGCCAGCACCGGCGCCTGTGGCAGATCGACGTTCAACTCAGCCGTGCCCGGCGCCGGCTGTCGCCCCGTTTCGATAGCGGCTAGTTCCACCACGCGCCGAAGGTCGACCGTTGCAAGCTCGGGCAGCGGCGGCCGCGCGAACAGCATCAGGTCCAGGATCATCTCATGCACGCGCCGCGCTTGCGCATGGATCGTGGCCAGATCGCGGCGTCGGTCGGGGTGCTTCTCCCCCGCGAGCAAGAGTTGTGCGCGGCCGGAGATCACCGCCAAGGGGTTGTTGATCTCATGTCCGGCGCCAGCAGCGAATTCGGCCAGCGATTCGAGCTTTTCACGTTCGAGCGCGGCCACGAATTCAGCCTCGATCGCCAATTGCCGCCGCAATCGCCGCGCCAGCGCCGCCAGCGAAATGCCTTCGCGATCCGCCGGCTCGCGCGTTTCCAAAGCAGCTAGCCGGCTGGCCAGTTCGCCGTCGTTGGTCATTGCCAAGGGTTCCGACGAGAGCAATTCCACGGCCCGCTCGGCAATCCAAGCCGGCAAATCGGCCGTGGTGTTCGCGTGTTGTCGCGCGTGACACTCTGACCACAGCGCCAGCGATTCGTCGTTCGCCAGCGCCTCGGCCAGAATGGCGGTGGCGTCTGGCCCCGGCTCGATCATCGCTTGGGCCAATGCGGTCGCCGCGCGCGCAGCGCACGGCAAATAGTAGACTCGCTCGCCGATCTGAATGCCGGGCAATCGCTGCATCAGGACAATTTCGCCAACCGTTGCACTTCGCTGGCAGGTGGAGAGCAAAAAAAAAACAGCCGAGGGCGAATGCGCCTCGGCTGTGAGTTTAGCGATAGTGCGGCAAATGGGCGAACGGTCCGTCAGGGCCGTCGGCTTGCTGTTAGCCCGCAGTGGCCGCCGCTTCGATGTCGAGCGACTGGCAGATGCGATCCATCAGGGCGTCGATCTCAAACGGTTTGTGCATGAAGTCGTTGGCGCCCGCGGCACGCAACTCGTCGATCTTGTTCGACTCGACCATGCCCGAGATGCAGATGATCCGCACATCGTCCATCGTCTTGTCGGTGCGCACGCGCTGGCAAACTTCCTTGCCGTTGATGTCCGGCAGCATGACGTCGAGCACGATCAGGTCGGGATGATACTCCTTGACCATCATGCCGGCATCGAAGCCGTTGTTGACACTGCGGACTTCAAAACGGCCATCGCGGTCGAGCACATCGGTGATTAGCTCAACCAATTCGCGATCGTCGTCGACGACCAGAATCTTGCGCTTGCCGCTTTCCAGGGCGTCGGTCGGGATGCCGTTGTCCCGCATGAACATGTACAGCTCATGCCGGGGGATTCGACGGAATCGGCTTCCAGGCACCCTGAATCCCTTCAATTGCCCAGAGTCAAAGCAACGAATGATGGTTTGCTGGCTAACCTTACAAATTTTTGCCGCTTCGCCGGTTGTGAATACCGTCTTCATAGTTGGTTCCTACCACCCCTCTCCCTAGCCGATGGCAAGGTACGTAAGAGCGGGAATCCCGGTAGCTCCCTAACGCAAGGAGGTCGCGATTCCTGAATCATCCGTGTGCGACTGCCACCCTCGGAGCCCGGCCTTCAGGTCCGTAATCCGTTCAGTCGGGGTGGCTTCCGCAATCGATAGGCTCATCCGGTCCTTCCAGGTTTACCGAATTTGCCAACCGTGGGCATTATAACGGCGACTAATGCTGAGTCAATATCGGTTTTCAGCGCGTAAGTTCATGTCACCAATAGGATTAAGTCGATTGGTAAAACTTTGTGACAAAAAACAGGAAGCCTCCGTCAGAGAGGTGAATGGGGCAAAACAAGTCGCATCAATTGGCTTGGCGACCATTCCAATCAGCCCCGCCCAAGCTGCCCACAACCGCCCTCGCGCCCCTATTTTCTCCCCTCTAGGTGTACTATCACCAGCGCCAAATCGGCCGGCGTGATCCCGCTGATCCGCCCCGCCTGCGCCAAGGTACGCGGGCGCACTCGCGTCAGCTTCTCGCGCGCTTCGATCCGCAACTGCACCACCCGCGCATAGTCGAAGCTATCGGGGATTCGCTTTTCGGCCAGCCGCCTCTGACGATCGA
The DNA here is from genome assembly GCA_019694455.1 of Pirellulales bacterium. Lineage (NCBI taxonomy): Bacteria > Pseudomonadati > Planctomycetota > Planctomycetia > Pirellulales > Pirellulales bacterium. The sequence continues at coordinate 3,435 of JAIBBY010000022.1, read as the reverse complement.
TGTCGATCTGTTGGCGGGCGACGTAGCCTGAGTATTTCAGGTCGTTGGTCACTTGCTCCGCCACTTCAGTGGTCACTTCCGCCAACTCCGGCAGATACGCGGCCAGGTCGCTCCACTCCGTCTCCGTGCGCCGCAGCACGCGCGCGAGCGGGGTTTCGCCAAACCGCGCGCTTTCGAGCCGTTGGGCGACTCGCGCAATCTCGGCTTGCTTGGTCGAATAGCGCTGCCAGCGCTCGTCGTCAACCAACCCCGCGCGGCGACCAACTGGCGTCAGTCGGCGGTCGGCGTTGTCGTGACGCAGCAACAAGCGGTATTCGGCGCGACTGGTGAACATGCGGTACGGCTCATCCACGCCGCGGGTCACCAGGTCGTCGATCAATACGCCGATGTACCCCTCGCTGCGGTCCAGCACCAACGGATCGGCGCCCGAGAGCGCTAGCGCGGCGCTTGCGCCCGCGATCAATCCCTGGGCAGCGGCCTCTTCATAGCCGGTCGTGCCGTTGATCTGCCCCGCAAAATACAGACCGGCCACGCGCTTGGTTTCCAAAGTCGGCGTCAACTGCTCGGGCGGCGCGAAGTCGTACTCCACCGCGTAGCCATAGCGCATGATCTGCGCCCGCTCCAAGCCAGGTATCTGGCGGAACATCTGGTCCTGCACGTCGCGCGGCAGGCTGGTCGAAATGCCATTGACGTACACCTCTTGCGTGCGGCGCCCCTCCGGCTCAAGAAACAACTGATGTCGATCCTTATCCGCGAATCGCACCACTTTGTCTTCGATCGAAGGGCAATAGCGCGGGCCGGTCGATTGAATCTGCCCGCTGTACATCGGCGCGCGATGCAGATTGGCGCGAATCAACTCGTGAACCGCTTCGTTGGTGTAGGTGATCCAGCACGGAACCTGTTCTTGCTCGACGCGCTGATTGAGAAACGAGAAGGGCCGCGGGTCGTCGTCGCCCGGCTGCAGCTCGGTGCGGTCATAGTCGATGGTGCGGCCATTCAGTCGCGCCGGCGTGCCGGTCTTGAATCGCCGCAGGTCAAAGCCCAGTCGCGCCAGCGCCTGGCTGATGCCGGTCGTCGTTCCTTCCCCCGCGCGGCCCCCCGGCGTCTTCGCCTCGCCGGTGTGCATCACCGCCTGCAAAAACGTGCCGGTTGTGATGACCACCGCGCGGGCACGATAGATCGCGTCGCCGCGCACCCGCACACCGGTCACGCGCTGCTCGCATTGCGGCGCGGCCTCAATGCACGGTTCGACCAGCAAGTCCTCAACCGTTTCTTGTCGCAGCGCCAGCAGGGGTTGCTCCTCGACGATGCGCTTGATTTCGAGTTGATACGCCCGCTTGTCGGCCTGCGCCCGCGGGCTGTGCATGGCCGGGCCCTTGCGCCGATTGAGCATGCGGAACTGGATGCCCGTGGCGTCGATGGCCCGCCCCATGGCGCCCCCTAGGGCGTCGATTTCGCGGACAATCTGCCCCTTGGCGACGCCGCCGATGGCCGGATTGCAGCTCATCTGGCCGACAGTGTCGCAGCTTGTGGTCAGTAGCGCCGTATTAGCGCCGATCCGCGCGGCCGCCAGCGCCGCCTCGACACCCGCATGACCGGCGCCGACCACCACCACATCAAAATCGTAAACGCTCGTGCTCATCACCGCATGATACCGGACCGGCGCGCGGTTAATCGCTCAAAATGCCGCGATCCAACAACAACGCCGTGCCGGTCAGGTTCGACCGCACGGCGTTGTGGGGAAGCTAATGGAAATACGCTCGATCAGGCAGCGTCCGGCTTGGTCTGGGGCGTGTACTCGTGCTCGCGCTTGCGCAGCACCTTGGCCTCCAGAATCTTGTCTGGCTTGCCCGGCTTTTGCGGATCGGCGGTCTTGAGCTTCACCAGATTGTCATACCCCTCGATCACGCGGCCAAACACGGTGTGTCCGCTCTTCATGTCGGCCGACGGATTGAGATGCGGTGTCGGCCGAAAGGTAAGAAAAAACTGCGAGCCGCCCGTGTCGCGCCCGGCATGCGCCATGCTGAGCGTGCCGGCGAAGTGATTGCGGTGATTCGGCTCAAAGCACTCGCAGGCGATGGTGTAGCCGGGGCCGCCCGAACCGTCTCCCTTGGGATCGCCTCCTTGGGCCATGAAGCCGTGGATGACGCGATGGAAGCTCAGGTTGTTGTAATAGCCCTTCTCCACCAAATGGATGAAGTTGGCCACTGAGTTAGGAGCTTCGTTCTCGAACAGTTCCAGCACAATGTCTCCCTGCGTCGTCTTCAGCAGCACGCGCGGCAGGTCGTCGGCCTTGGCCTCCGCGGCGCGCAGTTCTTGCTCCTTGGCCCACATCTCGCGATAGGCGGGAATCTCCCCCTGATACAGCTTGCCCTGCTCGCCGAGCGCCTTGTTTTCTTCGGCCAGTTTGAAGTACTTTTCCGCCGCGTCGAAGTCGTTCAGCGCAAAGGCCGCCGTGCCCGCCAGTTCGTACAACGCGGGATTGGGAAAGTTGTTCTCGATCAGCGCCTGGGCCACATCAAACGCCTGCTGATAGCGGTCGTTCTTGATGTCCGAATCGACTCGCGAGATCAAAAACTGCGACACCTCTTGGTTCTTGTTGGGGTGCGCCTTGTACGCCCCCAGCGTGGCCTCGAGCAGCTTCGGCGCCATCGCCTCGCCTTGCGCGATCAGCTTGTTGTATTCTTCTTCGATCGGGGCGCGCTCGGCCGGCTTGGCCACTTTGTAGCGCACTTGCAGTTCGCGCAATTGCTTCAGCAGATCCTTCCAGGCCTGGATCTGCTCGCGAAACTCGGGCGTCGTCCCTTCATCGGGCGAAGTCGCCGGCGCCGCCGCTGGCGCCTCCGCGGGCTTTTGCTCGGGTACGGCCACTGCTGCCGGTTCTGCGGCCGGTTCTGTCGCCGCCGCGGCCGGATCGGCCGCTTTTTCCTCCTGCGCACGTACCACAGCGGACATGCCGCAAGCTGCCACGATCATCAAAACCAAACCAAGGCTGAACCGCATCGGTGAATTTCCCTTATAGCTCTGGATTTCGCGTAAGTCGGCGATGGAATGCCACTATCATAGGAAACGTCACGCGAGCTTCCAGGGTTCGACTGGCGATCTGCCCTCGAGATTTCCACCACCCACGCACAACAACCCCTATGGCCAAACGCGCAAAACCTAAAAATCCCCGCTTTGCCGGCGGACGCGGCGATCGACCGCCCCTGGCCGGTCTGCGGATCATTGGTGGGCTGTTTCGCGGCCGCAAACTCAAATACAGCGGCGACGAGCGCACCCGGCCAATGAAAGATCGCGTCCGCGAGGCGGTGTTCAACTTAGTCCAGAGCGACGTCAAGGGGCGCCAGGCGATCGACCTGTTCGCCGGCACCGGCGCCTTGGGACTGGAGGCCATGAGCCGTGGCGCCGAGCGTGCCGTGCTGATCGAGCGCCATC
>JAIBBY010000021.1 GCA_019694455.1 Pirellulales bacterium | reverse complement strand
GCAGTCGCCGCGCGCCATGGAACAACTGGCCGCCGACGGCGCGCTGGCGGCGACCACCACGGCGGAGTTTGTGCGGGCGATCGCCCGCGGCTAGTCGCGGCCAGTTCCAACGAAAAAAAACATCACCTGACCGACTCGATTCAAGGAGACCTTGCATGGCCGACCAAATGCGGTGGCGCTATGGCGACACCAATCCCGTGATTTCTAAACCGATCGCCAGCGCCACGGTGATCGAGGTGGGCGACCTGGTGGAGATGGCCGCCGGCGGCGACGTGACGCCGGCCAGCCTGCACGCGTGGAACACCGACCTGGCGACGACGCAGGACGAGTTTCAGAACACGTTTCTCGGCGTGGCGATGCAGCGGAGCCGGGCAGGCGATGTCGAGCCGATCCGCGTGGCGACCAGCGGCGTGTTTGAATTCGACTGCGCGGCGGCGACGTTTGAGCTAGGCGCGCTGGCGGCGCCCGCCAAACAGAGCGGCAACGCGCTCGAGAACCAAAAGACGGCGGCGCTGGCGGCGGGCAACGAGGCCAAGGCGATTGGCCGCGTCGCCAAGCGCTATGGGGCGAGCACCACGCGGGCGCTGGTCGAGATCTTTTCCACGGTGATGCGCGGCGGCCCACAGCCGAAAGCGTGAGCCCCGAGGCGCGCGGCGTTTTTTCCATTCCTTCATTTGCAGCTCAGGAAACCGATTCGATGCCAACGATTCAATATCGCGATCTCAAACGACAGTACGAGTTGGAAGGCCCCGCCAAGACGGTGGGGCATTTGTCCGAGGCGCTCTCGGCCGGGCAACTGCGGCCGCGCGACTTCAGTCTGCGCGACCTGGCCGAGGCGTTGGTGCCCGACGGCCGCGAGTGGGTGCGCACGCTCGATCCGCGGGTGGCGGGGGGCGTGTCGCTGCAGGAGGCGGCCGGGGCGGTGGACGCCAGCGCGTTTTCGAACATCACGGGGCAGATTGTTTACTCGACTCTGCTGGAGGCGTATCAGCACGAGGCGTTTGTCGTCTCGCGGCTGGTGAGCACCGTGCCGACGCGGTTCGACGGCGAGAAGATCCCCGGCGTGACGCGCGTGGCCGATCTGGTCGACGAGGTGCGCCCCGGCATGCCGTACCCCAACCTGGGCTTTGGCGAGGACTACATCGAGACGCCCTCGACCACCAAGCGCGGCTTCATCGTGCCGGTGACCAAGGAGGCGGTGTTCTTCGATCGCACCAACCTGGTGCTGCAGCGCGCGAGCGAAGTGGGCGAGATCTTGGGACTGAACAAGGAGCAGCGGCTGGCCGATCTGGTGATCGGCGTCACCAACAACTACAAGTGGAAGGGAACCGCGTACAACACCTATCTGGCGTCGGGGGCGTGGGCCAACAGCCTCAGCGGCAACGAGTTGGTCGATTGGACCGACGTGGACGCGGTGGAGCAACTGTTCGCCGAGATGGTCGACCCGGCGACTGGCGAGCCGGTGCTGGTGCAAGGCAACACCGTGCTGGTGATGCCCGCGTATCGGCACGCGGCGAATCGCATCTTTAGCGCGACGGAGATTCGCTATCTCGGAACCGGGGCGGCGACGCAGACGATCGCGCCCAATCCGATCAGCGGCTACCGGGTGGAGTCGAGCCGCATCGCGTATCGGCGGTTGGTGGCGAGCGGGGTTACCGTCGCCAACGCCAAGAAGCATTGGTACGTGGGCGATTTTCAGCGGGCGTTCGCCTACATGGAGAACTGGCCGATCACGGTGGTGCAGGCCCCGCAGAACGACGAGGCCGACTTTACGCAAGACATTGTGCTGCGGTTCAAGGTGAGCGAGCGCGGCGCCGCGGCGGTGATCAACCCGCGCTACGTGGTGCAGTGCTACGACACGTGATGACGCGTGACGGGCGCCACGGCGGCGGCTGGGCGCGGCACAAGCGGCAAGCGCTGCCCAACCAACGGGGCGCGCCAGCGACAGCGTGGCCGCGGTTCGACGCGCCTGCCCCGCCGTGGTTTTTGATATTCGAACGAGTCTTCAACCTTTCGTAGAGCAAGTCATGCCACCAACTTTCAGAACAGCTCCCACCATCAGCGGCGGCGTGCGGCAGTACGTGCTGCCGGTGGCGGTGGCCAGCGATTGGGTCGATGTCTGCCTCGATCCGGCGCAAATCGACAACGAGCCTGGCGTGCAGGCGGCGGGAGTGGTTGTGAACCCTGGCGCCATCGCCCGCGCGGCGCAAACCTGGCTGGCCATCGCCGGGCTGGGGACCAGCCTGCAAGCGCGGCTCAAGTATCCGACGGCGGCCACGGTGAGCGCAAGCCCCGTGGCGCAGGTGTTTGGCCGCGATCGACAGGGACGGGCGCAGCGACTGGTCGACGCCGGTGGACTGCACGCGCAGACGTTGTCGGTCGACGTGGCCAACGACGTGCGCGATGGCGTCTATAGCTACACGCAACCGATCGAGGTCGACGCCGATGGCTGCGCCGAGACGCTGGTGGCGATTCGCACGGCGCTAGCCGGCACGGGACTGGCCGGCGCGACCATTCAAGCGAGGGTGAAATAACATGCCGCAACTACGCGCGATCGACGCCACGGGCTGGGGCGCCTTGGCGGGGCAAACGCTGACGGTGGCCAACTCGGGTCCCGCCGCTAGCAGCCGCTTGACGGCGCTCACCGCCGGCGCGTGGACGCTGCGCGCGGCCAGTAGCGCGGAACTGCCACCCGGCTCTGGCGCAACAGGATATGCGGAGAGCGCGACGGGCGCGCTGGCGATGTTGCAGGTCGATCCGACCGGCACGGCGCTGGTCGGCGCGCCGCCCGCGGGAGACGCCGCCGACTATTGGCTCGACCTGTGGCTGATGGGCGCGTGGGACGGCGCCACGCAGTTGCCGACGGCGCAGAGCGACTTTTTGATATTGGCAATCACCAGCGCGTATCTGCATTGCCAAATCTGTTGCAATGGGGCGAGCGGCGCGCCGTATTACAACCCGCCCGGTTGGGCGCTGGTGACCGGCAACAGCGCGGCGACGACGCCGCGGTCGATTTATCTGCAAGGGAACGTCACCGAGGCGGTGTATGGTCAGTGGGGCAGATGGAACCGGCTGACGTTTCATGTGCGCTATGGCGCCAGCGGCGTGGTCGAGGCGCTGTTGAACGGCGCGCTGGTGAGCCGCACGACCACCGATACGACGGCAATCACCTGGAGCGGGCAGGCGCTGCAGATCAAGCTGCCAGCCTGGGCCGGAGTGAAGTGGCGCGTGACCGGCCCGCTGCGCAGTTACAGCGGCAACGACCTGGCGGTGCGGCCAGTGTATGCGCTCGACGAACAGCCGCAGTCGCTGGTGACGCGCTTGTTTCAACCATTTGCGCTGGCGGCAGCCGGCGCGGCGACGCAGGGGGCGTACTTTCAGGCCAGCGGCTCCGGCACGGTGAGCGACGACGCCACCGAGTACGGACTGACGGGCGTTTCGCCGCTGCGACGACGGATGAACTTTGCCGGCAATGGGCAGTCGCCGACCGCCACGACCATCGACGAGATCGGCGCCTTGCCCGTGAACGAGCAAGGCTGGTCGCACATCGCGCTATCCGACCTGTATGTGCCAACGGGCGCGGCGCTGACGATTCAGGCGCTGGAGGCCGGTGGCAGCACGGCCTTGCTCACGCTGAGCGTGACCAGCGGCGGACTTTATTACGGGTATCAAAACGGATCGCTCGCGCTGGCGACTCCTTGGAACCACGCCGCGCGGCAGTGCGTGCTGTTGCACTTGCATCGCGACGGCCGCGCGCGACTGACGGCAATCGACCTGACCACCAGCGCGCTGGCGACGTCGGCGACCAAGATCGTGGCCAGCGCCGCGCTGGTCGACTGGACACCGCAGCCATTGGGCAAGCTGCGGCTGGTGGGGACGCCGACGGCGGTGAACATCGAGGCGGGCTACGTCGCCATTTGTCGGCGGCCGAGCCTGTCGCTGGTCGATTCGATGACCAGCGCCGCGTATGCCGGCGCGAGTCCCGCGATACAAACAGCCGATCATGTCGCCCGCGCGTTTCCGTATGGGGCGGAGTTTCACAGTTTGCCCGGCGGCTACTATCCGCTGGCGCAGCACGGCCTGGAGCGGCGGCTGATCGTGGCGCCGCTGGCGCGGGGAGGCCTGGCGCGGCGCGAGTGGACGCACTTGATGCTGGCCGGGATGACGCACACCTGCGGCGTGGAACTGATCAACTTCGACGGCGGCAGCGTCAACGACCTGACACCGATTCAAGCTGGTGATAGCGCGGCGGCGCTCGCCTCGCTGCGCGAGAACCTGACCGCGCTATTGGACCTGTGCGCGCGCAACGACTGTAGTTGTTGGCTGGCCACGATGATGCCGCGCGAGCGTAGCGCCACGGTGACCGGCGCGACCAATGCCAGCCCGATCGTGCTGACCGCGCCGAGCCACGGCATCGCGGGCGCCACCACGCGGCTGTATGTCGCCGGGGCGACAGGCAACACCGCGGCCAATGGCTTTTGGGCGAGCGCGCAGATTGTCGACGCCAACACGATTTCGCTGACCGGTTCGAGCGGCAACGGCGCCTACACCGGCGGCGGCACGATCAGGGGCTACACGCCGCAGGAGTTGGCGGCAATGAGCGAGTTCAACGCCGAACTGCGACGGTTGGCCGCGGCCCGGCAGCGGAAGGGACTGATCGCGCTCTCTGACATCGAGCAGGACTATCTCGCCAATCCAAGCCTCTACCCCAACACCGGGGGCGCGGCCGGATTTTGGCAGGACTTTACGCATTCGAACACCGGCCCGCACGCGCAAGGCTCGGGCATCATCGCGCGGCGGATGGCGCAAACGCGCGTCACGCCGCCAACGCGGGCCCCGCTGCGCCGCCTGGCAGCCAGATAAAGGAGACACACGATGACGGACGCCGACATGCTGCGCGCGATCAAAACGCAAACGCTCGCGCTGATTACCGAAATCACCGCCACGCCCAAGCCAAGCTACTCGATCGATGGTCAGGCGGTGGCCTGGGCCGACTATCTGGCGCGGCTGCAAGAGGTGGTCGCCTGGTGCGACGCGCGACTGGCCGCCGAGGAGCCGTTTGAAATCCATTCGCGAGGCTGCACCTGATGAATATCGACGTAAATCAGGACTTCGACGCGTTCGATCAGCACGAGGCAATCGACTTTGTGAGCGTGCTGCCGGCGGGAGAACAGACCTATCCGGTGGCCAAGGCGCTGCGCCGACCGCTGGCGGGCGAGGCGCTGGAACTGCTATCTGGCCAACTGGCGCTGGCCGCCGGGGATGTGGCGTGGCACGTGCCAGCGAGCGCGCTGGCGGGAGTCGAGCCACGGCCAGGCGATCGCATCGTCCGCGGCGCCGAGGCGTGGCTGGTCGTCTCGGCGGCGCGGGTCACGTTGGCGGCGCGCTGGCGATTGGTCTGTCGCCGAGCGAACTGACGTTTTTCATTTCTCTTTAACAGACGCAAAACAAATGACGCTTGCGCTTTCGATCACCGACAACGAAGATGGCAGCGGCGCCTTGGCCACGATCGGCGGCTCGGCGCTTGGCGCAATGAACGACCTGTTTGTGCGCGGCGTCAACGGTCAGTTGAGCGGCGCCGATTGGATTCTCGCCGGCGCGCGGCTGGGAGATGGCGATCTCGCGCTGGCGCTGGCGACCGGCTACTACTGGGGCTATGTCGCGTCGACCGTGGCCGGCGCGACCGGCATCTCGAACCTGGTTTACTTTCAAGTCACCAGCGGCGCCGACGCGCTCTTGTATCGCTGCCTGCTGGCGACACAGGCGCGCATTGTGGCGCTCGCCTTGCCCGGCCTCGGCGCGGCGAGCGTGCTGGTTCAAAAGCTGGCCAGTGACCGCGACCTGGGCGCCGGCCGCGCGACGGCGCTGCCCGCGATCGTGGTCAGCCCCGCTGGGCGCGAACAGATGCCGCGCGCAGGCGGCACGAACTGGCGCGACGAGACGATCTATCCGGTGCAGGTCACGCTGCTGGTGGCCGACCACCAACAGCAAACGCCGTACTTGGCGCAAACGCTCGGCTGGCGCGAACGGATCGCGCGGGCGTTTCGGCATCAGCCGCTGGTCGGAGTCGACGAGGTGTTCGACTGCGAGCTTTTGCCGCAAGAGATCGTGGCGAGCGAGGTGTTTGTGCGGCACGGCGTGTGGGCATCGGCGCTGGTGCTGGGGTTTTGCGCCCGCGAACCGCGCGGGATGGGAGCTTAAGGCGCCGCCATGACGCTCACCACGCGCAGCACATGCCGGATCGAAGTTGGCGAGAGTCCGCTGGCCGTGGGGCCGTTGGCCGTGGTCAGCGAGTCGCTTGCCGCGCGGCGCGAGGCGCGCGATTTGTCTGGCCTGCGCGGCACGCGCAGCGCGCTGGCAGAGCGGATGGTCGCGGGCCCAGTGGCGGTGAGCGGCGAGTTGGTGTTGGAGCCATCGCTGGCCGAGCTGGCGCGGCTGTTGCCGCTGGCGATGGGCACAAGCGCAGCGGACGGGCCAGGCGTCACGCTGTGTCAGTTGGCGGAGCGCTTGCCGAGCTTTGCGCTGGCGATCGATCGGGGCGCGGCGGTGTTTCGTTACCACGGTTGCCAGATCGCGGAGGCGCGGCTGGCGCTCGAGCGCGGCGCGCCGGCCACGCTGGCCTTGTCGATCGAGGCGCTGACAGAATCGCTTGCGCCGGCGGGCAGCCTGTCGCCGACCGTCTGTGAGCCGGGCGCGCCATTGTCGCTCTCTAGCTCAAGCGTATTGCTGGACGGTGTGGCGCACGAAGCGGCGCGGATCGACCTGCAGATCGAAAACCGCATGGCGGTGGAACGCTTTGCGAGCGGGACCTGGCGCGTGGACTTGCCAGTCGTCGAACGGCGCGTGCGGCTGGGGCTGACGTTGCCCTACGACGCGGCCGCGCAGGCGATCTATGCCGCCGCGCCAAGAGCGACCACCGCGAGCGTGCGACTCGCCGCCGGCCCGGAGGAACTGCGATTTGATTTTCCCAGCGTGCGCTTCGAAACGCCGGGCCCCGCGATCGGCATGACCGCGCCGCTGGCGCTGGTACTGGCGGGCGCGGCCGCCAGCACCGGCGCGGGAGAGTTGAGCGTCACCTATTTCCATTAGCCAAGAGCGAACACGATGATCCTGAAATATGGCGCCTACGCGCACGCGCTGGGCGAAGCGACGATTGTGATCTCGACCAGCGCGCTGGCCACGCCGCGCGGCGGAAAGATCGGCCAACGCGAGCGCTGGGAGATTGCGGGCTTCTTGCAGGCCGCCACACAGCACGATCTGACGCGGGCGATCGACGCGCTCAAGGCGGCCTACGCCATCGATGGGCAGGAACTGGCGATCTATCTGCCCGACGGCGTCACTCGCACCAGCCACGTGTTGGGGGCCAGCCGCGCGCGGGTAGTGAGCGGGCCGAGCTTTCCGGAAGGTCGCGGCGCCGAGTATTCGACCTATCGCAGCTACCAGATTGTGATCGAGGCGGACATGCCGACTTTGGCCGCCGGCGCGGCGCCGCTGGTGTGGGAAGAATCGCTCAGCTTCTCGGGAGGCGGAGCGCGGTTCGTGTACCTCACCACGCTGGCCGGTCCGCCGCAGCGGCAACGGGTGGCGCAGGCCACAACATTCCGAGTGACGCAAGCGGGGCGCGCCATCGGCGAAGTGGCCTATCCCGCGCCGAGCGGGCCGCTTTGGCCGGCGGCCGAGCATATCGATCAGCGGCGCATCGAGCGCCATAGTCCGCGACAGCCGCGCGCCGGCGGCGGCTGGACCGAATACGAGATCGCCTGGCATTACGCCTTCGAGTCGGCCTGGCCGCTCGCGGGGGAACCAATCGCAAAGTAGGAGCGTCCCATGGCAATCGTTCGCTGGCGCGGCGACGCGCCCGCCATTTCTCAAGTGGTGCGAGCCACGCCCGCCAATGTGGAAGTGGGAGATGTGTTTCAACTGTCGATCGGCGGCAAGCTGGTGACATACACCGCCGCCGCGGCTACCGTGGCCGATGTGTGCGCGGGGTTGGCCGCCGCGTGGAACGCCTCGCCGGTGGCCGAACACGCCGAGGTGACCGCCGCCGACATGACCAGCTATGTGCAGTTGACCGGCGACCGGCCCGGCACGCCGTTCACACTCATCGCCAGCACGGCCAATGGCGGCGCGAGCAACACGCAGACCTTGCTGCTCACCACCACCCGCGCGGCCAGTGGGCCTAACGACTGGAACACGGCCGCCAACTGGTCGACCGGCGCCGTGCCGGCCAGCGGCGACGACGCGCATATTGAGTCGGGCAGTAGCTCCATTCTGTATGGCCTTGCGCAGTCGGGCGTGACATTGGCGAGCCTGTCGATCGCGCAGAGCTACACCGGCGCGATCGGTCTGGCGCGGGTCAACCCGGCCGGGTATCTCGAATATCGCGACTGCTATCTGGCGATTGGCGCCGCGCAGGTGAACATCGGTCAGGGAGAAGGGGCAGGCTCCGGGCGGATTCGGCTCGACACGGGCGCCGGCGCGACCACGCTCGATATTGCCAACAGCGGCGCGGCGGCCGAGGCCGGCAGCGCCGCGATCGATTGGCTGGGGAGCAGCGCGGCCAACGTCATTCACCTGGCTCGCGGCAGCCTGAGCGTGGCGGCGGGCGCGGGGCAGACCGCCGCGATTGGCACGCTCGGCGTGGGCTATCGCGGCAACCCGGCCAGCGACGCCACCGCGCGGATCGGCGCCGGCGTGACGCTGGGCGCGCTTGCGCAATCGGGCGGGCAGGTGTTCTTGTCGGCCGGCGCGACCTCGATTCACCAACAAGGGGGAGAACTGCGGCAGTTGGCCGGCGGCGACGGCACGCTGCAGCTCGACGCGGGGACGCTCTATTACCAGTCGACCGGCGCGATCGGGGTGGCGCACGTGGGGGAGCGCGGCGCGCTCGACTTTTCCCGCGATCTGCGGGCGCGAACGGTGAGCGAGTGCCACCTGTACGGCGGCGCGCGGCTGCTCGATCCGTTCGCGACAACGACATTCACCACCGGAATTCAGCTTCACCGCGCGTCGATCGCCTCGGTGACGCTCGATCTGGGGGTCGATCGCACGCTGGAGGTGATCTGATGACATCGGCAACCGTGAGCGCGTCGTTAACCGGTGTTGAACAGGTGGTCGCCGCGCGCTACACGCATGTGGCGGGAACGCGGCCGGGGCGCGCGATCGTCGACATCACGCCGCAGGCGGGCGCCATGCTTACGGGCGGCACGCTGGAACTGACCTGCGGCGGCGCGCGGGTGCGGCTGGTCGATTGCCGAGTGGAGCGCGTGGCGTTTCGCTTTTCGCCCCAGGCAACGGTGTGGCGGCTATTGCTGGTCGATCGCCGCTGGCGCTGGCGGTATGGCGAGATCAGCGGGCGCTACAACCTGCGGCGCGCGGACGGCGCACTGGTCGCTGGCACGGAACGCACGCCGAGGGAGCTAGCCCAATTGTGCCTGGCGGCGCTGGGCGAACCTTTGGCCGATGTCTCGGCGCTGCCGACGGCGCCGCGCCCGCGGGTGGAGTGGAACCTGGCCTCGCCGGCGCGAGAGTTGGAGCGACTGACAAGTCAGTTCGATTGTCTGGTGACGCTGGGGCTGGATGACCGGGTGCGGATCGCGCCGCGCGCGGCGGCAGTGGATGGAGCGAGCGCCGATTTGATCGCAGGGGGCGAGTTGACGGCGCTGGCGCCGGGGCCAAGCCGCATGGCGGTGGTCACGGCGCCGATGCGCTTTCAGGTCGACTTGCCACTGGAGGCGGTGGGGCTCGATGTCGATGGCGAGACGCGACCGCTCGACGAGTTGAGCTATCGGCCGTACGGCGGTTGGTCGCTGGCCGACGTGGGGCACTTTCACGCGATCAGCGATTTGGCGGCGCGCGAATTGGCGCGGCAGAGCGTGTTTCGCTGGTATCGGGCGCAATTGCCGCTGGAGCTTCCGCTGGTCGGCGCGATCAAAGATCTCTCACAACTGGCGCCGCTCGCGGCGGAACAGTTGGCGGCCAGCGCCGCGGACCCAGCGGGCGGCAATCTGCCGGCCGTGGTGTTTGGGGTGTGGTGCGATTATCCGTGGCAAGCCGACAATCGCGCGGCGACGCTCGCCCCCTTGGGCGCTGATCCCCGGCCACGGGTGGCGACGCCGTTTGTGCTGGACGGCCAGCGCGGACTGGTGAAGTTCGCGCGGCCGGTGTTCCGCTATGGCGCGGGGCCACGGCCGGCGGCAGCGCAGCTTGTGCTGCGCGCGAGCGTGACAGTGCGCGATCCAGCGACGAAGTCTTGGCGGCGATATGTGCGAGCCCGCGAACTGTCGCACGGCGACGGCACGGCGCGCTACATTCGCCGCGAGGAATTGAGGCCGACCGTCACAGCGCAGTACGCCCCAGCCAGCTACGCGCTGACTGGCGCGGCCACCAACTTCGACCAGATCGACGCGGCGGCCGATCTGACGATTGACGCGCTGGCCGCGCGGTTGGCGCGCCGGCGCGCGAGGCAATCGCTCGTGGCGGGACTGGTCGCCGCCGTGCCGGCCGAACCGGGAGATCGCATTGTGTATCGCGTGGGTCCGGAGGGCGCGACGACCACGATCATCCGCCCGCTGCCGCGCGGCGGCAATTGAAACGGCAAACCGACTTGTGAGCAACCGATGACCTTTGCACCGTCTGGCAACTCGATTCGCTGGCTCGCGTTTCGCAACGACGCGGGGCAGTCAATCCCCGCCTTCGCCGCGCTGCGCCCGCTGGGCGTGGTTGAACTTGCGGGCGAAGCGGTGCTGCGCGTGGGCCAGCCCAACGGCGAGGGGGCGACGGGACTCTTCAATGGCCCGTTCGCGGTTGATGCCGACGGACTGGGAAGCTGCACCAGCGATCTACCGTGCTATGCCGCCTACGACACGCTGCATACGCCGGTCGTGGGAGAGATGTGGGGGCCTGTCGCCGGACAATGGACGCTTGCCCGCGACAAGCCGGGCTATCGCATTGTGGGCGGGGCGATCGACGGCCGCGTGCAGGTGATGGCGGCGCGCGAGTCGGCGCTACGGTGGGCGAAGGCGATCGCCAACTGGGCCAATGCCAGCGGAAACAACTCGACGGTCAGTTGTCAGCAGGCGACCGACAAGAGCGGCGCGCTGGCGCTGGATGGCGGCGGCAGCCCGCTACCGGTCTCGGTTTATCTGCCGCGCAGCGGTTTTGGCGATCCCAATGTGCGGGCCGGCGACGTGATCGCCTATCAGCTTGACGCCAATGGCGCGGCGATCTGCGTCAGCGACTATCTCGACGATCCGCTTGGCACGGTCAAACTGTGGCGCGGCATCGAGACCGATGTGCGCGGCGGCTGGCGGATACTGGCCAGCGCCGAGGGGCGCTTTCCGGTCGGCGTGACGACCAGCGACGAGGACATCCCCGCCGTCGTGCCGCTAACGACCGGCGGCGAGAAGCGGCACCTGCACGATTACCGCGCGGCGGGACTGGCCACCGATCCGCGCGCGCTCTCCATCGCCGCGCACGACGATGTTCTCACCTACCCGACCACGCTCACCCTCGCGCCGCATGACGCCTTCGACACCGGCACGGAGTATCTCATCGTCTCGTCGGCGGGCGCCACCGGCGGCACGGCCTCGGGCACGATCGCCGGCGCCGGAACTATTCCGCTGGGCGGCTCTGGGGCGGTCAGCACGTCGAGCAATACGACCGGCGTCACCATTCCGCAGCACGCCGCGCACCAGCACACCGTACTGGACACCGGCACGATTCAATACGCCGTTGGCGCGGGCAATGTCGATGTGTTCGTGAACAACATTGGCCTCGGCCACGGCACAACCAGCGAGAACAACAATCTCAGCCACGTCGTTTCCGATCCGGGACACCTGCACACGGTTTCGATCGGCGCGATCGCGGCCGGGCTGACGCTCAACGCCGCCGACGTGGCCGACGACCTGGTGGTGAGCGGCATTAGCTTCACCATCCCGGCACATTCGCACGAGATCACGCCAAATCCGCACCGGCACAGCGTGCCCGAGTTGTCGCACGAATTAACCCCCAATCCGCACGTTCACGCGTTGCCGCCGCTGGCGCACACGCTCACGCCCAACCCGCACGATCATGCGCTACCCAACTCGCCCGAGGCAAAGCACATACCGCCGTGGTTCGGTATTTACTTCATTGAACGTTTTGAATGAGGAGACGCCTGATGCTGGAAGCGCTGCAGTCGCTCAAAAAGCTGGCCAAGCCGCATCTGTCGTGGCCATTTCAGGCGCGGCCGGGGACGATGACCTTCCCGATGTGGCTGCCCGAGCAGCGGGCGCTGCTGGCCGAATACGCGCGGATCACCGGCAGCGTACCCCTGTCGCTGGAGTGGTTCACGCCGGAGCAGGCGCGCGTGACGCGCGAGCTGGCGGCGCCGGTTTGCGTAGCGAGCTCGCCATATCAGCGGATGCGTCAAGCCAAGCTGCCAGCGACGAGCATCGGCGGCGAGTTTCTGGCCGATCTGGCCGACTACCGCGCGCGACTTGCGCTAGTGGCCGACCTGTCGGTGACGCATCTGGTGATTGATGTCGAGCATTGGCGCGCCGCCAACGAAGACGCCGAGGCGCTACTGGAAAAGTATCGTTGGCTTGATCGCCTGGCGCGAGACTGCTTGCCCGCGGCGCGGATTATTTATTACGAGCGCGGAGCGGTGCAGCCGAACAACGCCGGCGACGATGGCTGGCTACCGGCCGACTGGCATCCGCCAAACGCGCCGGGCGAGATCAACTCGTGCTCGCTCTACTTCAGTGAATGGGGGGTGAACCAGGAGATTTATCGCCGCACGGTCGCGCGGTCAGATGGAATGCCGGTGGCCTGCTTTGTGGCCTTGGGGACCAATCAACGGCGCGGCGGCGCGGGCTGGAGCGGCCGGTACGAACCGGGCGGCTACGACCTGGCGACTGCGTGGCAGGTGGGACTGGAGCTGAATCATCCGTGGGCGGCCGAGCGCGCGCGGCGCTACCCCTGCTCGACGACGCCATTGGTGGTGTTTTGGCCGGGGGCGTTCGCGCCGGAGTACCCGAGTTGGGGTGAGCAGTTTGTGGCGTACTGCAAGGGAGCGGCGGGGGAGAAAATTTGAAGGCGTCGTTCACGCGCGCCGGTCAAATCTGGCCATTTTCCCGGCGTTTCGCGGCATATCGGCCCGCACTGTACAAACGCTATTGACTATGTACACGCGTATATTAAACTTGAGGAGACGAAACGTCGATTCCTTGTCCATATTACTAGGGACAAAATCGGCTCACAGTTCGACCCGCTCGGCCTGCTGACGCGGTTTTGTTCGCCCACATTCCCATCAAAGGCGCCGCCATGAACGAGCTCGACAAATTGACCGAGCGACAACGCGAAGTCTACGAATTCATTCGCGAGAAGATTCGCAGTCGCGGCTACGGCCCCACAGTGCGCGAGATCGGCGCCCACTTCGAGATCAGTTCGCCCAACGGCGTGATGTGCCACCTCAAGGCGCTCGAAAAGAAGGGGCTCATCAATCGCGAGCCCAATATGTCGCGGGCAATCATGCTCACCACCGACCAGCCCGAGAACAAGGGACTGCCGCTGACCGGACGGATCGCGGCGGGGGTGCTGCACGAGGCGATCGAGCAGAACGAGCGGATCGACTTCTCCGAGATTTTCAGCGGCGACTCGGGGGACCTGTTCGTGCTGAAGGTGGCGGGGGACTCGATGATCGAAGACCAGATCGCCGATGGCGACTTTGTCGTCATTCGCAAGCAGGAGCAGGCCCGCAAGGGGCAGACGGTGGTGGCCATGACCGACGAGGGAGAGGCGACGCTCAAGCGCTGGTTCCCGGAGGGGAAGCGCGTGCGTTTGCAGCCGGCCAATTCTTCGATGCCGCCGATCTATGTGACCAACGCGCAGGTGCTGGGCGTGCTGGTCGGCGTGGTCCGCTGCGTGAACTAGCAACTAGGGCGATGCCCTAGGCTACGGTGACTGCTTGGCCGTTGGCCAAGCACATACACTGGCGCGTCAACAAGCGTCCTCTTTTCTGCTCTCTGCGTCTTGGCGTCATTGCGCCTTGGCGTTTCAACGTTCTTACTTGTCACACCGCACTAGCAGAGCAGAAGTGCTTGCCCCCTCATCCGGCCTATCGGCCACCTTCTCCCGCGGCTAGCGCGGGGGCGAAGGCTGATATTGACTCGCGCGAGGCTTGGCAGGCCTGCGACTGCACTGTGGAGTTGCGCCGTGGGGGCGAGGTGGAAGATCGAAGGCCGCGCGGGCGTTACGCCGATTGCTCAAGCTGGTTCACCTGATTCAGCTTGTTGTAAAGCGTCTTCAGGCTGATGCCCAACTCCTCGGCCGCGCGCGGTTTGTTGCCGCCGTGGCGCTCCAGCACTTGCTGGATCACTTGTAATTCGATCTCGCGCAGCGTTTGCGTGCCGACCAGCTTGAACGGCGTCGCCATGCGACGCGCGGCGAACCGCTGCGGTAGATGTTCGGCGTCGATCGGCAACTCTTCGCACAAGATGGCGGCGTGCTCGATCACGTTGGCCAGTTCGCGCACGTTGCCCGGCCAGTGATGCGCTTCGAGCGACTTGATGGCGTCGGGGGTGAACGGCTCTTGCCCGGGCCGCACGCCGCTGCGCACGCGGCGCAGCAAGTGGCCGGCCAGGCGCGGCAGATCGTCGATGCGTTCGCGCAAGGGAGGCAGGCGAATCTCGAAGGTGTTGATACGGAACATCAGGTCTTCGCGAAATTCTCCCTGGGCCACCATGTCTTCGACGTTGCGGTGCGTGGCGCAGACCACGCGCACATCGACGGTGAACGAATTGTTATCGCCGACGCGGCGAATTTCGCCGCTCTCCAAAAAGCGCAGCAGCTTGGCCTGCATCCCCTTGGGCAGTTCGCCGATCTCGTCGAGAAACAGCGTGCCGCCGTTGGCCACCTCAAACAGACCCACGCGATGCTCGTCGGCGCCGGTGAACGCCCCGCGGCGATGCCCAAACAGCTCGCTCTCGATCAGGCTCTCTGGCAGCGCGCCGCAGTTGATCGCCACAAACGGCTGCTCGGCGCGCAGGCTTTGGTCGTGCACGGCGCGGGCGGCCAGTTCCTTGCCGGTGCCGGTCTCGCCCAACAGCAGCACCGTGGAGCTGGTCGGCGCCACCTTGGCGATCAGGTCGCGCAAGCGTTGCATGGGGCGAGTGTCACCCACCAGTTGCGACTTGCCTTCGATCCGTTCCAACTGATGTTTGAGGGCGCGATATTTGTTGGTCAGCTCGCGCTTTTCGGCCACGCGGGCGAGCAGCGAATCGAGCTCGGCCAGCTTGCACGGCTTGGTCAGATAGTCGAAGGCGCCATGCCGCAGCGCGCCCACGGCCGTCTCCAAAGAGCTTTTGCCGGTGAGCACGATCGCCTCGGTGTCGGGCGACAGCTCCTTGGCCCGCGCAATCACCTGCAAGCCGTGCAGGCCGGGCATATCGAGATCGACGAGAATCGCGTCGTAGATGTTGCGTTCGAGCGCGGCGACAGCGGTCAGGCCGTCGGGGCAGACGGTCACTTCGTGCCCTAAGCGCGGCAGCTCGAGGCTCATCAGCTCTTGCAGCGATCGTTCGTCGTCGGCAAACAACAGACGCAGTGGTTTACGCGGCTTGGTAGCGATGGCGCGACTCCTGTTGGCTGGCGGCACGCGGCAGCGTGACGCGAAACTGCGACCCCTGTCCCGTTCCGGCGCTGTGCGCCGTGATGCGCCCCCCGTGATCGGCGATGATGCGATACGTGATCGAAAGCCCCAGGCCGGTGCCTTGCCCGCCCCGTTTGCGGGTGAAGAACGGCTCGAACAAATGTTCGAGCACGTCGGGGGGCATGCCGCAGCCGTTGTCGGCCACGAGCAGCTCCACATGGTCGCGCTCGGCCTGCAAGCGCACGTCGACCTGCTGGCCGGTGTCGATGCTGTCGAGCGCGTTGGTGAGCAGATTCAGCACCACTTGTTTCATTTCCTGAGCGTTGGCAAGCGCATGGACCGGCGGTCCGGCGGCGAGCACGATCTGCTTGTCGTGGTATTTGCCCAGATGGCCGACCATGTCGATCACGCCTTGCACCAGTTCGCGCAGTTCGGTGTCTTGGCGCTGCACGTCTCCCATTCGCGAGAAGTCGAGCAGCCGTTCGGTGATGTCCTTGCAGCGGAACGCCTCGGTCTGAATCATCGACAGATATTGCCGGGCGACGGCGCCCTCGCCATTAGCTTCGCCCAGCACGTCGGTCAGCCGGCCTTCGAGCGATTCGGCGCACATGGCGATCGAGGCCAAGGGGTTGTTGATCTCGTGGGCGACGCCGGCGGCCAAAAAACCCACGCTGGCCAAGCGTTCGCTGCGGACCACCTCTTTGGTGCGCTCTTGCACCTGGCGATCCAGATCGTCGCGAATCGAGCGAAAGCGGGCCGTCATGTCGTTGAGCGCGTCGGCCAATTCGGCCATCTCGTCGCGCGAGTCGAGCACGATGCGGTAATTGAACTGTCCCAGCGCCACGCGCCGCGAACCCTTGATGAGCACGCGCAGCGGACGAAAGATCCAGTCGTAGAACAATTTGACCAGCAGCGCCAACAGCAGGCCGCCGATGATGGTGGTGATCCAGCTCAAATAGATGAGGCTGCGATACTGGCCGCGCACGTCGCTGGCCAGCTCTTGCATGCGCTCGTGCAGGATCGCGGGGAGCTTGCAGGCCAGCTCTTCCAACTGGCTGGCCAACACGTAGAGCCGCGCGCGATCGGCCGGGCGCGCCAGCCAATCGCTCTGGCCGCAGAGCCGCGACATAGTGTCGAACAGCCGCTGCATCTGGTCGAACGTGCGCCGCTCGTGTCGGCCGGCGCTCATCGTCTCCACGCGAAACTCGTTGAAGTCGAGCTGATTGCCATAGCGGTCGAGCACTCCGCGGATGGTCGCCAACCGCCGTGTCACATCGCGGCGCAACAACTCGTCGAGCGGATCGGCATCGTCGGCCACGTAGACGTCGCCGCGGCGGGCGTGCGCCTCGGCGAAGACCACTCGCAAGTCGCTCATGTGGCGAATCAGCGCCGTGGTCAGCGGCAACTCGTTGGCCCGCGAGCTGAGGCTCTTGACCATCCACTTGTAGGCATAGAGGCCATACAAACCGCTGCCCGACGCAATCGCCACAATGACGACCAATAGCGCCAGTCCGACGAGCAGCTTGTTGCGAATGGGCCAGCGCGAGAGCAACGCGACCTCCTTGCCGCGCGGCGAAGTGGAACCCTGGAGCATCGTCGCTCCTGCATGGGGGCCGGAGTGTAACCGGCTTCAAATGAAACAGGCAAGAGAAGTCGCGCGGGGCGGGGGGACTGGGCGCGGGGGCGAAGCCACCGCTGTCAGTTGGCCCCGGCGCCAGCAGAAGTACCGCCGGAACTTTGATTGCGCAACTGTTGCATCATGCTGCTCATGGCGCGGCAATAAGAGCGAATGGCAATGGCGTAATCGCTGCGTTCGGCGGCGGCCACGGCGGCCTCTTCCCAACCGCGAAAGCGGCTCCAATCGACGGCAAAATTCCCGTCCGTCGCCGCCTGCCGCAGTTGACCCACGATCTTGGCCAACTCATCGGCCACGCGGCGATCGGGCAGGCAATGCCGCGTGCGATAGGGCCCCCGGCCATAACGCGCCTCGCCCCCCACATGCTCTTGCAGCGCACGGCGCCCGCCATGCGTGACATAGGCCGCTGCGGCGAACGCGGCGGCGACGGTGGCGCCGAGCCCAGCGGCCGCCCAGTAGCGCGCGGCGCCAAAACTCATCGCGGCAAATAGCGCCACCAGCGACATCCCCCAAAACAGCAGCCGCATGTAATCTGCCGACTCGCTCTCTGCCGCCGCGGCGGTCCAGCCAGTGTCGGCATGGCTGATGAGCCTGGGACTGGTCACCTTGGCGACGATCACTGTGATGTTGTCGGGCCCGCCGCGCAGATTGGCCAGATCGACCAGCGCCTGGGCCGCTTCCTCGGGGTCGAGTGTCACCAGGATCTGCCCCATTTCGTCGTCGGTCACCTGCCCGCTGAGGCCGTCGCTGCACAATAAGAAGGTGTCTCCCACCGCCAGCGGATAGGGGCCTTCTCGATCGATCTCGACCTGCGGCGACGGGCCGAGCGAACGGGTGATAATGTTGCGCGGCACCGAGGCGGGAAGCTGCTCGTCGCTCAAGTGGCCGGACGACATCATCTCCCAGGCCAGGCTGTGATCGAACGTGAGTTGCTCCAATTGCTGTCCGCGCAGACGGTAGACGCGGCTGTCTCCCACATGCGCGACCAGCGCGCCTTGGGGCAGCAGCAACAGCACGCTGCCGGTGGTGCCCATGCCGTGAAATTCGGCGTTGGCCTGACCGCGGGCGTGAATCACGCTGTTGGCTTCTTGCACGCCGAGATGAATGGCGTCGGGCGCCGGCAGTTCGGCATGCTTGCGGTAGGTTTGCGGCACGACGTCGGCCGCCAGCTTGCTGGCCAACTCGCCGGCCGCGTGCGCGCCCATGCCATCGGCCACTAGAAACAAGTGTCCGCGCGCCAGCCAGGCGTCTTCGCTATTGGCCAGCGCCACCGCGTATGAGTCTTGGTTGTTCGCGCGCCGCAGCCCAATGTCGCTACGGACCGCATGGCTGATGCCGCTCTGCCACGTGGTTGACTCGTGATCCATGAAGTTGGCGCTTGCAAAACAATTGATGGCGAGCAGTGCGGCTTGCTCGCCCAGATTCTACATTGGCCTGGCAAGCTGCCATAGTTGCACACCGGCGGCAACTCGGGAAGTCTGGCGGGGCAGTGGGAATGGGAAAGATTGTCGCCGTGGCCGACGCCCCCAGGACCGGATTGCCAGCGACCTCAATCGCTCTGGCCGCCGGCGGGCGGCCATCGCTATACTCCGCGGCCCATTTTTGGCGGGAGAAATGCCCCCCGCGTCCCATTGGTGCCCTGGTGCTTGCCCTCGCGCCGTGATTGCCAGCCATCTAATTCGGTGTCTTGCGCCGCGTCTGCCGGCTGGCATTGCGCGCTGGCTGTGGCTGGCCGCGCTGCTGTTGGCGGCATCGCAGACTGGTTGTGTGCAGCGCCGGTTGACCATTCGCACCGATCCGCCGGGCGCCTTGGTCTATGTGGACCATATCCAAATTGGCACGACGCCGTGTTCGAGCTATTTCACCTATTACGGCAAGCGACGGATTCGCATCGTCAAGGATGGCTACGAAACGTTGACGGTCGATCACCGCTTTTTGCCGCCGTGGTATCAGATACCGCCCCTCGATTTTGTGAGCGACAACTTTGTGCCGTTCGAAATGCGCGACGAGCGATCGCTGACCTTTAAGATGACCCCGCAGCGATTGACCCCCATCGATCAACTGCTCGAGCGGGCCGAGAACCTGCGGATGGGCAGCCGCATCGATATCAGCAACCCGCCGGTCGCCGCCCCGGCCACGGTGCTCCCCAGTCAACAATCTTTGCCGCCAGCAATGCCCGCCGGCGCAGTGCCAGCCGGCGCAGTGCCGCTGCCGACCCCGCCCCCGCGCTGACGCCTGCTACCAGGGGAGCCAGCTTTTGCGGCTGGGGCCGGGCAGAATCTCGCGCAGGTACGATTGCAGTCCGCGGCGCTGTCGCCATTGGCGCGGGTAGCCGAGCGAGACTTCTTCGAACCGCGTATCGTTTTGCAGTGTGGTGCGGCGGATGTGCAGGTGGCCATACACCACCACCGCCGCGCCAAACCGGCGATGCCACTCTTCGGTGCGCCGCGTGCCACACCAGATGGAGAAACGCGGCACGGCGGGCAGCTTGGCATGCTCGCGCAGCAGTGGCCAGTGATTGACCAGCACCAGCGGGTGCCGCCAGGCCACTTCGGCCAGGCGGGCTTCGGTCAACTCGACGCGCGCCGCGCACCACGCGCGGCGGTTGGCGAAGGGATCGGGATAGAGATAGGTCTCGTCCGAGCAAAACAGGTTGCTCTCCAGCGCCCAGGCTATTTCGCGTCCCTCGGGCACGTCGTCGGGCCGAAACGAGTAGTCGTAGAGCGCAAAGGTTGGGGCGATGACGTGCGGCCCCCCGTCGCCCGGCCAGAGCGGGTAGTCGTCTTCGGGCGTAAGCACGCCTCGGCGCCGGCACAGTTCCACTAACTGCTGGTAGCGGTCGACGCCGCGCGGGCCATCGTCTTCCACGGTATAGAGGTCGTGGTTGCCGGGGGTCCAGATCACCTGAGCGAACCGCCCAGTCAGTAGCGCGAGCGCGTCGTCGATCTGTTCGAGACTGTCTCCCAAGTCGCCGGCGGCGATCAGCCAATCGTCGGGATGTGGCGGCAAGTCGACGATCGCCTGCCGGTTTTCGGGGTGGCCGACGTGCAAATCGCTGATGGCAAAGAGCTTCATGGGGGGTCGGCGGCTGGCTGGCGCGGTGCAAAATGTCCCGTGCGGGGGGGCGCCAGCGCCACGCGGTCGGGGCGGATTGAGGCGGTTGGCGGCGACTGGTCGGGGAGACCCTAAAGCGTCGATCTTAGCGAACTTAGCCGGCCAGTGTTCGTAGATAAGTGAGTCGCCGTAGCGGCCGTTCGGTGAAACTTTGGTGAATCGGGAGAATTTCGGGCTAGATTTGCTCTTCGCCGCCGGCCGAAAATGAGTAATATATAGGACACCTTGCGCGTGCCGCCGTTGCGCGGGGTTCCTTCCTGGAAGCTCTCCTTGTCCGCGGGATCGGGAGAGGGAGCCTTTCAGGCCCCCCTGCCTGGGTCCTCCGGGCTAGCGTTCCCCTTTTGAAAAAGGCGTCCGACGACGCCGCGTGCGTGTAGGTTGTGCGCTTGGCGCAAAATTCGCTCACTAGGAAACCATTTCAGCCCGTTCTTTTTCGTTTGAGACAGTAGCCATGGAACTCAGCAAACTGCGCAATATCGGCATCTCGGCCCATATCGACTCTGGCAAGACGACCCTGAGCGAGCGCATTCTGTTTTATGCCGGCCGCATTCACCGCATTCAGGAAGTGCGGGGCGAAGGCGCCACCATGGACCACATGGAACTGGAAAAAGAGCGCGGCATCACTATCACCAGCGCCGCCACCACGGTGGAGTGGGAAGACCATCAGATCAACCTGATCGACACGCCGGGCCACGTCGATTTCACGGTCGAAGTCGAGCGCAGCTTGCGCGTGCTCGATGGCGCCGTGCTCGTCTTGTGCGCGGTGGGTGGCGTGCAGTCGCAATCGATCACCGTCGATCGCCAGATGAAGCGCTATCACGTGCCGCGGCTGGCGTTCATCAACAAGATGGACCGCACCGGCAGCGACCCGTTCCGAGTGACCAAGCAACTCAAAGAGAAGCTCGACGCCGACGCGGTGCTGATGCAGATTCCGATCGGCAAGGAAGACAAGTTCCAAGGCGTGATCGACCTGATCACGATGAAGGCGCTCTACTTCGACGGCAAAAACGGCGAAAAGGTGCGGCAAGAAGAGATTCCCGCCGACCTCCAGGAGCAGGCCACCGAGTATCGCCAGCACATGCTGGAAGCGCTCTCCATGTACAGCGACGAGCTAATGGAAAAGCTGCTGGCCGAGGAAGAGATCGACGAGGCGCTGATCCACGACATCACCCGCCACGCCGTGCAAGAGCAGGACATGACGCCGGTGTTCATGGGCACCGCCTACCGCAACGCCGGCGTGCAGCCGCTGCTGGACGCGGTGATCCGCTACCTCCCGTCGCCGATCGATCGCAAGATCAAAGCCCGCACCGTGGTCGACGAGCAGGAGTTTCCGCTCGAGCCCGATCCGAAAAAGCCGCTCGTCGGCATGGCCTTCAAGATCGTCGACGACCCGTACGGGCAGCTTACCTTCACCCGCATCTACCAAGGCACGATCGCCAAGGGGGAGACGTACTTCAACCAACGGACTGGTCGCAAGGAGCGCATCGGCCGCCTGGTGCGCATCCACGCCGACAAGAAGGAAGAGATTCCGCAGGCCACGGCCGGCGACATTGTGGCCGTGATGGGCATCGACTCGGCCAGCGGCGACACCTATTCCAGCGAGCAAAAGTATTGCTCGCTGGAGCGGATGTTCGTCCCCGAGCCGGTCATCAAGATGGCCGTCACTCCCACCACCCGCGATGGCGTCGATCGGCTGGGCAAGGCGCTGCAGCGCTTCAGCCGCGAGGATCCCACGTTCCGCGTGATGACCGACGAAGAGACGGCCGAGACGCTGATCTCCGGCATGGGCGAGTTGCACCTGGAAATCTACGTCGAGCGGATTCGCCGCGAGTACAACGTGGAGGTCGAGGTCGGCGCCCCGAAAGTCAGCTACCGCGAGGCGCCGACGGTCGCCGCCGCGTTCAACTTCCGCCACAAGAAGCAGACGGGCGGCTCTGGCCAGTTTGCCCACATCGTCGGCAAGCTCGAAGTGCTGACCGAGGAGGAAGGCGAGGCCTTCATCTTTGAGGACAACGTGGTCGGCGGACGCATTCCGCGGGAGTACATCCCTTCGGTCGAGAAGGGTTTTCGCGATTCGCTCTCCAAGGGACCGGTGGCCGGCTTCCCGATCGTGAGCGTCAAAGGGGTGCTGGACGACGGCTCGTATCACGACGTCGACAGCTCGGACATGGCATTCCAGATCTGCGCCCGCAACTGCTTCCGCGAGACGTTCCTGCAGACCAAGCCGGTGCTGCTGGAGCCGATCATGAAGATCGAGATCGAGGTGCCGACGCAGTTCCAAGGCAACGTGGTGGGCGATCTCACCAGCCGCCGCGGCATGATCGTGGCGACCGAGATGAAGGGACTGATCGCGACCATCGAAGGCGAAGTGCCGCTGGCTGAAACCTTTGGCTATTCGACCGATCTGCGCAGCCTGACGCAGGGACAAGGGACCTTCACGATGGAGTTCTCGAAGTACCGCCGCGTGCCGCCGTCCATCCAGACCGAAGTGGTGGCCGAGCGCAAGGCGATGCTGGTCGGCGCCAAGTAAGGCGCGCAGAATCTTGTTGAGTATCAAAAACCCTCGGCGCTTCGCCGAGGGTTTTTTTGTGTAGTGGGAGGGAGCGGGCGCAGCTATTTCATGTCAGGAAACATGATGTTCCCTGGTTTAGGGTCGAGGTAATAGATCTGGTAGCTTGCCAACGTCGCGAGTAGCGATTGGACCGCCGGCCAGTTGTGCTCGAACAGTTCCTCGCATTCGCGCTCATGATATTGCTGGGTTTCGTCGGCAAATTCTGGATCGCTAAACCGCACTTTGGCGAAATCGATGATATAGGGTGGCGTGAGCATCAATTCCATTTCGATGGTCTTGAGCTCGTCATCGAAGGTCAGCATCCGCGGAACTTGAAAGCCATCGATGGTGTCGGTCAGTCCCCAATCGGCGAGGCGCTGGTAGCAATACTTCTCGTTTTCGTAGCCGGTGTTGTATCCGAAAACTTTGATTGCCGTTGGAATGGTTGTTTTCCAGACTTCGCCATCCGTGCCACCACCGAGATAACCAGCGATCTTTGCGTCGGATGAAAATCGGCTAACATGGCGTTCTGCTCGTTCTAACTTGACTGGATCACTCATGGGCATATTTCGCGACGGCGGATACTCGGCATCGGTCGAGGGCTATTTTGTCGTCAATGGCGAACAGATACCGTTGGCCAAGACCAACGGGCGCACGTTCGTTTTCGCAAAGCCGTGCGAACTGGCGCCCGGGACGGCGGGAGAGTTGCTGGTCATTGTCGACGGCGAACGCGACTCGCGGCGCGTGGTGCTGCCGCATGGCGCCGCCGCCGGCCAAATCAACATTCCGTTTGTAGTCGAGGCGCCATTCTAGCGGCCCGGCCAACCTCGGCCGGCTTATTTCGCCTGCTGGCGTTGATACGGCCCCAGCGTCGGCCATTCCAGCGTGCCGACTCGCCCGTCGGCGCCCAGCGCAAACGTCACCAATACCGGTTCCAGTGAGCGATCGCGAAACTGGGCCAAAAAGGTGTCGTAGTGCCAGTGCGACAAGTCGGCCACAAAGGCCGGCCCGCGGGCGAGCACCAACTTGTCTTGCTCGCAGGTCACCACCGCGTCGCCATACAACTCGTGGGTGTAGGCGCCCGCGTAGTCTGTTAGCGGCAGCGAAGGCTTGGTGTCGGTCTTGCGATCCGCTTCTTGCTTGGCCTTCTCCGCCTGGTCCTTGGCCTCCTGTTTTTGGAACTGTTCCAGTTCGTAGGCGCTCCAATCGCGCGACGATGTGCCTAGCAACTGGTCGACCAGGTAAAACGCCATCGGCCTCGGCAGCATGCTGCCGCCGCTGTTCATCAGCACCACCACGCCCAGTTTTTCCTCCGGCGCCAGCATCACCTGGGCCGACATGCCGTCGATATGCCCGCCGTGCTCGACGATCTTGCGGCCATGATAATCGTGCAAGAACCAGCCGAGTCCGTAGGCCATCAGGTGGGCGTCGGGGTATTTTTGCCGCATCTCGTCATCGAGCGGCGTGGTCATTTGCGGCGCCTGCATCTCGGCGATTGCCGCCTCGCTGATGAGCCGATTGCCCGCGTAGACCCCTTGGCCCAGTTGCAGCCGCAGCCACTGGCACATGTCGTCGACGCACGAGTTGATCGAGCCGGCGGGCGCTACGTTGTCGATGTTGCGATAGGGGATCGCTTGCACCTGGTCGTCGATCTTGGCGTGCGGCGTGGCCACATTGTTGCGTCCCGCCAGGTCGTTGGTGCTGGTCACGCTGGACTTCATTCCCAGCGGCAGGAACAGCCGCTGCTTGATCTGATCGTCCCAGCTTTGGCCGGCGACTTGCGCGGCCAGTTGTCCGGCCGCCAGGTACATGATGTTTTGGTAGCCAAAGTGGCTGCGAAAACTCCAACTCGGCTTCAGGTAGCGCAACCGCCGCAGCACTTCGTCGCGGTTGTAGTCGCTGCCAAACCAAAGCATGTCGGCGCGGGCCAAGCCCGAGCGGTGGCACAACAGGTCGCGCACCGTCAGTTCGCGGGTCACATAGGGGTCGTAAAGCACCAGGTTTGGCAGGTGACGGATCGCCGCATCGTCCCAGGCCAGCTTTTGCTCGTCGATCAAGATCGCCAGCACCGCCGCCGTGAACGCCTTGCTCGCCGAACCGATGGCGAACAGCGTTTGGCTGTCCACCGGCTGGTCCTCGCCCAGCTTGCGCGTTCCGTATCCTTTGGCCAGCAGCACCTGGTCGTCTTTGACCACCGCGATGGCCATGCCGGGCACTTGCCAGTCGGCCATGGCCTTGGCGGCGTACGCGTCGACACCCGCCAGCGGTTCGGCTCCTGTCGCCGGGCGGCAGACAGCGAACGTCAACGCCAGCAGCCCGTAGGCAAGTTTTCGACCGGTCATGGGCGCAATATTCCCCAAGGGCCACCACTATGAAACAACGCGGAGCGCCGCGATGGCCGCTTGCAATTGATCGCGCGGCAGCGCGGGACGC
This sequence comes from Pirellulales bacterium, assembly GCA_019694455.1. Lineage (NCBI taxonomy): Bacteria > Pseudomonadati > Planctomycetota > Planctomycetia > Pirellulales > Pirellulales bacterium. Next base: position 56,476 of record JAIBBY010000021.1, on the reverse strand, counting down.
GTCGAGCAGCGTCCAGAATAGCTCCAAAATCCAGCAGTGGGGTATGAATGCTTTATTTTGGGCGGAATTCGTCCGATTTTCTTCTCAAGGGGTTGGCATTGCCCCACTCAGTTCGCTGGCCGTAAAATAGCCGTCGGACCTCGGAGCCCCATTTCGTGCACGCGTTTGTCGCCAATCTGACCGCCGCCTTGTTGCTGCTGCACGCGGCGCTGGGCTGCTGTTGGCATCAAGCGCCCGCCTGCGAAGAGGGCGCTCGGCTGGCGATCCATGCCGCGCATCCGTGCGACTGCCCGCACAAAGGCCAGCACGAGCACAACTCGGGCGAACCGGCGCCTGCGCCTTGTCCCTGCCAGATCGATTGCGCGGCGCCTTGCCAGTCGCTGCTGACGCGCAAGGTGTCGCTCGATGCCCCGGCGGCGCCAATGGTCGCCGTTCTGGTGACGCCCGCTCCCGCAATCGAGCCACCAGTGGAGCGCGTGCTGGTCGAATTTCGCGCTCCCCATGGTCCGCCGCTCCGCGCGCACCTGCAATTTCAATTGCTGCTCATTTGACGCGCGCGGCCGACCGACGCGCCGCTGGCGCGCATTGGCCGGCCTCTCTCCTGGTCTTGCCTGCTGGCGTCTGACGCCACGGGCGCGCTGCTGTCATTCGCATTGATTCGAGGAGCCTGCCATGTCCACTGTCACCCAACAAGATTGGCCCTCGCCGGGCCACTCGGCGCCTGCGCCGCGACAACCGGGGCGCCTCCGCGCGTGGCTAGGCCGCATCGGCACGACCGGCGCGGTGCTGCTATTGCTCGGCGGCCTGGCGGCGGTCGGGCACTTCAGCGATTGGCAATTGCCAAAATTCTCTGAACTAATGAGCGGCGGCGCGGCCCAGCCCGAGATGTGGTGCACCACGCACAACGTGTCGGAGGCGGCCTGCATTGAGTGCAACCCGGCGCTAGCGCCGGTGGGCAAATGGCATGGCTGGTGCAAAGAGCATGGCGTGGCCGAGTGCCCGCTGGAACACCCCGAGGTGGCGCAGCTTGCCGCGACTCCGACGATCACGCCGGCCGACTTGGAGCGTGCCCGCCGCGCCTTGGACACGCGGCCCCGCGCTGAGAACAGCAGCCGCTGCCTGACGCATCAACGGCGGATTCAATTCGCCTCGGTCGAGGCCATGGAAAAGGCGGGGGTGGATATCGCCGTGGTCGAAGAGCGACCGCTGGTCGAGGCGATCTCGGCCAATGGCGAGGTGGTGTACGACGCCGACCGCGAGGCGCATTTGGCGAGCCGTTCCAATGGCACGGTGTGGCGCGTCGAAAAGCAGGTGGGCGATCCGGTGCGCCGGGGCGACATTTTGGCGCTGATCGACGCGTCGGAGGTGGGCCGCTACAAGGCCGACCTGCTCGAGGCGCTGCCGCAACTGCGGTTACAGCAATCGCATGTCGATCGGCTGACTCCCCTCTCGCGCGAGGGCGCCGTGCCGGGCAAGCAACTGCGCGAGGCGGAGGCCGCGCTCGAAGCGGCCAAGATCAGCATCCTGAGCGCGCAGCAGGCGCTGGTGAATCTGGGGCTGAGCATCGACGCCAAGGACCTGGTCAACCTGCCGGCCGAGGAAGTCGCGCGACAGATTCAGTTCCTGGGCCTGCCGAGTTTTGTGGTGGCTTCGATCGACACCAACACCACGACCTCCAACTTGCTGCCCGTGGTGGCGCCGCTGGATGGCGTGGTGGTGAAGCGCGACGTGGTGTCGGGCGAGGTGGTGAGCACCGCCACCACGCTGTTCACCGTGGCGGACACGCGGCAGATGTGGCTCACGCTGGCCGTGCGACAAGAAGACGCGCACTACGTGCAGATGGGGCAGGCGGTGTTGTTCGAGCCCTCGGACGCGGCGGACGAAACCATCTTGCGGGGCACAGTGGCCTGGCTCAGCACGGCGGCCGACGAGCAGACTCGCTCGGTGGCGGTGCGGGCAACGCTCGAAAACCTGGATGGCGAACTGCGGGCCAACACCTTTGGCACGGGGCGCATCGTGCTGCGCGAGGAGCCGCGGGCGATCATGGTTCCTAGCGAAGCCATCCACTGGGATGGCGATTGCAGCATTGTCTTCGTGCGCGACAAGAATTGGTTCCAGAAAGACGCGCCCAAGTTTTTTCACGTTCGCAAGGTGCGGCTGGGCGTGCGCGAGGACGGCGCCACCGAGATCATCGCCGGGCTGTTGCCGGGCGAGGTCATCGCCAGCAAGAACAGCTATGTGCTGCAAGCGCAATTGCTCAAGAGCAACCTTGGCGCCGGCTGCGGCTGCGCGCACGGGCACTAGCGCATTCGCAACGCCAACACGCAAGGAGAGCGGCGCGTGCTGAATTGGATCATCGATTTTTCGCTACGCAATCGGTTCTTGGTCATCCTGGTGGTGATCGCGATGGCGGTGATGGGCGGGCTGTCGCTGCGACAGATCGACATCGACGCCTTTCCCGACACGACGCCGGTGCAGGTGCAGATCAACACCGTGGCGCCGGCCCTGGGGCCGGAAGAGGTGGAACAGCAGATCACCTTTCCGATCGAGCAGGCGATCAGCGGATTGCCCGGCCTGCACAACGTGCGCTCGGTCTCCAAGTTTGGCTTTTCGCAGGTGGTGGCGACGTTCGACGACGATGTCGAAATCTACTTCGCGCGGCAATTGCTCAACGAGCGCTTGGCCACGGTGGAGTTGGCGGCCGGCATTGGTCGGCCCAAGATGGGCCCGGTGGCGACGGGTCTGGGAGAGATACTGCACTACGCGGTGCGCGGCGGCGGCAACGACCCGACCGAACTGCGCACCATTCACGATTGGTTCATTCGCCCCAAGCTGCGCACCGTGCGCGGCGTGGCCGAGGTGAATAGCTGGGGCGGCTTCGAAAAGCAGTATCAGGTCCGCATCGATCCGAATCGGCTGATCAAGCACGACCTGACTTTCGACGACGTGATTCGCGCCGTGCAGGACAACAACCGCAACGTCGGCGGCGGCGCGATACGCGAGGGGACGCGCAGCGTGCTGGTGCACGGCGTGGGACGCACCACCAATCTGGACGAGATACGCAACATCGTGGTCGCCGCCAAAGACGGCGTGCCGATCAAAGTCTCCGACGTGGCCGATGTGGAGATTGGCGCCGAGATTCGCCGCGGCGCCGTCACCGTCGACGGTCAGGGAGAGGTGGTGATGGGGCTGGGCTTCATGCTGATGGGCGAGAACCCACATCAGGTGACTCGCGCCCTCAAGCAGCGGCTGGAAGAGATCAAACCGAGCTTGCCCGCCAACGTGGAGATCGTGTCGCTCTACGATCGCACCGAGTTGGTGGACCATGTGATTCACACGGTGCAGAAAAACCTGTTCGAAGGGGGTCTGTTGGTCATCGCGGTGCTGTTCGCCTTTTTGGGCAACCTGCGCGCGGCCTGCATCGTGGCCCTGGCCATTCCGCTGTCGATGCTGTTCGCGTTCTCGGGCATGTGGCGGTTTGGCATCGCGGCCAGCCTGCTCAGCCTGGGCGCCATCGATTTTGGCATGATCGTCGACAGCTCGGTGGTGATGGTCGAGAACTGCGTGCGGCACATTGCCCATGGCGATTCGGAACGGCGGCGCCTGGTCGACATCGTCCGCGACGCGGCGCTGGAAGTGCGCCGCCCCACGATGTTCGGCGAGCTGATTATCATGATCGTCTACCTGCCAATTCTCACGCTCGAAGGAATCGAAGGCAAACTGTTTCGCCCCATGGCGCTGACGGTGATCTTTGCGCTCTTGGGTTCGATGTTCTTGTCGCTGACCCTGATGCCGGTGCTCGCCAGCCTGCTGCTGCCGCTCAAGCTGCGCGAGACCGAACCGCTGCCGATGCGCATCGCGCATCGGTTGCACGCGCCGCTGTTGCGCTTTTCGATGAACCACAAAGGGGCGGTGATGGGCTTTGCGGCGTGCGTGCTGTTCATCGCCTTTGCGCTGATCGCGCCGAACTTGGGCTCGGAGTTCATCCCCCGCTTGTCCGAGGGCGCCATCGCCGTGAGCGTGGTGCGGCTCACCGGCACCGATCTGGCCGACTCGGTGCGCTACAACACGCAGATGGAGCGCGCCATCCTGGCCAAGTTCCCCGACGAGGTCGAACACGTGTGGAGCCGCATCGGCTCGGCCGAGATCGCCACCGATCCGATGGGCGTGGAGCTCACCGATTTGTTCATCGCCCTCAAACCGCGCGAGCACTGGACGCAGGCCCGCACACAGGCCGAGCTGACCACGAAGATTGAAAAGCACCTGCGCGATTTGCCCGGCCAACGACTCGCCTTTTTGCAGCCCATCGAGCTGCGCATGAACGAGATGGTGTCGGGCGTGCGGACCGACGTGGCGGTGAAGCTCTACGGAGACGATCTGGACGTGCTCACCCAAAAGGGCGCCGAGATCGAGGCGATCTTGCGGCAAATACCCGGCAACGCCGACGTGGCCGCCGAGCAACTTACCGGCCAGCCGGTGCTGCAGATCAAAGTCGATCAGGAGCAGTTGGCCCGCTATGGCGTGCCTGCTCGCGCGGTGACCGATGTGGTCGAGTCGCTGGGGAGCAAGCCGCTGGGCGAGGTGGTCGAGGGGCAATTGCGCTTTCCGCTGGTGGTGCGACTGCCCGAGGAGATGCGCGACGGGGCCGACGCCATCGGCTCGATCTTGATTCCGACCGCGACGGGGGAGCGACTACCGCTATCGCGGTTGGCCACGCTGCGGCTGGTCGAAGGCCCCGCCACCATCACTCGCGAATGGGGGCAGCGCCGTATGACGGTGGCGGTCAACGTGCGCGGCCGCGACGTCGGCAGTTTTGTCGCCGAGGCGCAGCGCCGCATCAAAAACGAACTTAAGCTGCCGCCCGGCCGCTACTTTGTCGAGTTCGGCGGGCAGTTCGAGCATCTGCAATCCGCCCGCACTCGACTGATGATCGTGGTGCCGCTGGCGGGGCTGTTGATCTTTGGATTGCTCTACCTCACCTATCACAACATGATCGACGCCTTGCGGGTATTCACTGGCGTGCCGTTTGGCTGGGTCGGCGGCATCTTCGCCCTGTGGCTGCGCGATATGCCGTTTTCGATTTCGGCGGCGGTGGGGTTTGTGGCGCTGTCGGGCGTGGCCGTACTCGACGACATGATCCTGGTTTCTTACGTCAGGCAACTGCGCGATCGCGGTTTGCCGCTCGATCAAGCGGTGACGCAGGCGGCTATCACTCGTTTGCGCCCGGTGCTGATGACCACGCTCGTGGCGAGCCTGGGATTTTTGCCGATGGCCTTCAACACCGGCATGGGCGCCGAGGTGCAGCGCCCCTTGGCGACGGTGGTGATTGGCGGCGTGATCGGCTCGATGGTGATGTCGCTGTTGGTGCTGCGGGTGTTGTATCTGGTGTTTCAGTTTCCCGGCCTGCGCCGCGCCAGCGCGTCCGCAGCGCCCGCGCCGGCCAGCGAGTTGGCCACGGTTTAACGAACGACGAAGGTTTGACTATCCACAAAAAAGGAGTTGCGATGAAGAGCTTTTATGGCCTGTTGATGCTGTCGGCCGCCGGCGGATTGTTCTTGTCCGGTTGCGCCAAGAGCGAACCGGCGGCGCCGGTCGCCGAAGCGACCCAAGCCAGCGACGGCCACGACCACGGCGGTTGGTGGTGCCCGGAGCACGGCGTGCCCGAGGAAATCTGCGCGCTATGCAGCAGCAAAGCGGCGGCGGATTGCAAGGCGAAGGGAGATTGGTGCGCGGAGCACGATCGACCCGACTCGCAGTGCTTTGTCTGTCACCCCGAACACGAGGCAAAGTTCGCGGCGCAGTACGAGGCCAAGTACGGCGAAAAGCCGCCAGCGCGTGAGATGTAAGGGGGGGGCGCCGTCCTCTCTGACGAGATAGAGTACCTTACAGCTATCTCCACTGATCCCAGGAATCTCGAGAATGACGCAGATTCTGCATGGCGTGGTTCATGGGCGAACCATTGAACTCGACGCCGCGCCAAGCGCCCTGGATGGCAAGCAGGTGCGCGTGATTCTGATTGGCGCCGACCCGAGCGCTTCGCCGGGCGAGGGGATTCTTCGCTCCGCCGGTGCGCTAGAAGATGTGGTCGATATCGATCAATACATCGCGGAGATGGCGGCTTTGCGTAAGCGCGATCGTCGTAAGCAGGAACCAGTGGCGTGACCAATGCGCCAGGCGACAAGTCTTGTGAACCCACTCGCGAACAACTCGAACACTGGGATCGCGAGCGGGTTTGGCACGCCTTCACCCAGATGGCGGAGTACGAGCCGCTAATCCTCGAGCGCGGCGAAGGTTGCCGGCTCTACGATCTCGATGGCCGTGAGTATCTCGACGGCGTCAGCAGCTTGTGGTGCAACGTGCATGGGCATCGCCATCCGCGGCTCGACGACGCGCTGCGCGCTCAGTTAGACCGCGTGGCGCACACCACGCTATTGGGCGCGTCGAATCCGCGGACGATCGAACTGGCCCAGCGGCTTGTCGAACTGGCGCCGGCGGGGCTGGAACATGTCTTCTTCTCAGGTGACGGCGCCACGGCGATCGAAGCCGCGCTGAAAATGGCCTTTCAATACTGGCGACAGCGGCCCAGTCCGCGCCCGGCCAAGACCAAATACGTCGCCCTGGGCGACGCCTATCACGGCGACACCATCGGCAGCGTCAGCTTGGGGGGCGTCGAGCGGTTTCATCAAATGTTTGGGCCGCTCTTGTTCGAGACGATTCGCATCCCTTCGCCGAACTTGTATCGCCGGCCCGCCGGCGTGACGCGCGGCGCAGCGCTAGCGCACTATCTGGCCGAGGCCGAAGCGGCGCTCGCGCGACAGCATGACCAGATCGCCGCGCTGGTGGTCGAGCCATTGGTGCAGTGCGCGGCGGGCATGATCGTCCATCCCGAGGGCTACCTGCGCGGCCTGCGCGAGTTGACCCGCCGCTACGACGTGCTGCTCATCGCCGACGAGGTGGCGGTGGGCTTTGGCCGCACCGGCCGGATGTTCGCCTGCGAACACGAAGCGGTCACTCCCGACCTGCTGTGTCTGGGCAAGGGACTCACCGCCGGATACCTGCCGATGGCGGCGACGTTGGCCACGCGGGAAATTTATAGCGCGTTTCTGGGGGAATATCGAGAGAGCAAGACCTTCTATCACGGGCATACCTACGGGGGCAATCCGCTGGGAGCGGCCGCAGCGTTGGCGTCGCTCGACATCTTTCGAGACGAGCGCGTGCTGGAGAACCTGGCCCCCAAGATCGATCGCCTGGCCGAGCATCTGGCCCGCATTGCAGAGTTGCCACACGTGGGAGACGTGCGCCAGTGGGGGCTGATCGCGGGCATAGAACTGGTGCGCGACCGGGCCACCGGTGAGCCGTTCCCCTGGGAAGAAAAGCGCGGTTTGGCGGTGTGCGATCACGCGCGAAGCCACGGCGTGCTGTTGCGGCCGCTGGGGAGCGTGGTGGTGATCTTTCCGCCGCTGGCGATCTCGCTGGACGAGCTGGATCGGGTTTGCCGGGCGGCGGAGTCGGGCATTGCGGCGATCGGCTAAAGGCCGGCCAGACGCCTGCCTGATCTGGCCAAACAGGCGATTTGGCGAGAGATTGCCGGTAGCGTCAGTCGCGTGGCGGCCGGCCGCCGCCGGGCGGGCGATTGGCCTTGCTTTTGGCGTTGCAAACTCTGCTCCTACTGGTACATTGATCGTCTTGAGTTGTTGTAAAAAGTGGTAAAGTAGGTATCTCAGCACGTTCGCTAGCCGGCCGGAGCAGCAGGTCTAAGGAACCGGCCGAAGCACAGGAATCGCGGTTTTCGATGACTATTACCAGAGAGCGCAAGCAGACACTCATCGGGGAATATCGCCGGGGCGATAGCGACACCGGTTCTCCCGAAGTTCAGATCGCCATCCTGACGACACGGATCGGCGAGCTCACCGAGCATCTGCGCAAGCACAAGAAGGATTTCGCTGGTCGGCGTGGCCTGCTGATGATGGTCAGCCGCCGGCGTCGCCTTTTGGATTATCTGCGCCGAGTGACGCCGCAGCGTTATCTCGACATCATCCGGCGCCTGAATATCCGCAAGTAGCGCTCCGAGCGGCGCCGGTAGTCCTTCTCTCCGCCAGGGCTTGTCGGCGCTCTTGCAATAGTTCTCTTGCTGCACACCTCCTCGGCTCCTCGGTTTGCTGCTTCAAAGCGAAGTCTCGCTCGCGCTGGTCGCGCGCGGTTCGCCACGGGCTGGATACCGCAGGAAAGTCAGGACTTGCAGTGAAAGTACGCGTCGAAAAACAAATCGGGCAAAGCATCTTCTCTCTCGAAACCGGACAGCTCGCCAAGCAGGCGTCGGGCGCGGTTCTGGCTCAGTACGGCGAAACCGTCGTCCTCGCCGCGGTCGCCTCCGGCCCTGGCCGGCCGGGCATCGACTTCTTCCCGCTCACCTGCGACTATCGCGAGCGGCAGGCCGCCGCGGGCAAATTTCCGGGCGGGTTCCTCAAACGCGAGGGACGCCCCACGATGAAGGAGATTCTCTCCGCGCGATTGATGGATCGCCCGATCCGGCCGATGTTCCCCGATTGGTTCCGCGATGAGGTGCAGATTCAGTGCATGGTGGTCGCCAGCGATCGCCAGAACGACGCGGACATCGTGGCCATGAACGGCGCGGCCGCCGCGCTCGGCGTTTCGCCGCTGCCGTTCGAAGGCCCCTTGGCCTCGGTGCGGTTGGGCATGGTCGATGGCCAGTTCGTCGTCTTCCCCTCGCAAGATCAACTGGAAGAAAGCGACCTCGATCTGATCGTCTCCGGCAACCAGCAATCGGTGCTGATGATCGAGGGCTTTGCCCGCGAACTGCCGGAAGATCGCATGGCCGAGGCGATTTTCGAGGCGCAGCGTTACATTCGCGAGTTGTGCCAGTTGCAGCTAGAGCTGATTGAAAAATGCGGCGCCAAGAAGGCTGAATGCGTGATTCCGCCGTCGGACGGCGTCTTCGACACCCTGCGGTCGCGTTATTACGACGCCTTCCGCGCGGCCAAGCAAACGCCGGGCAAGCACGCCCGCGCCGAAGCGGTGAGCGCGCTCAAGCAGCGGGTGGTGGGCGAACTGATCCCCGACCCGGCCGCGGCTGGCGCCTTGAGCGCCGGCAGCGTTGATCACGCCTGGCATGAGCTAGAGAGCAAAGTCACCCGCGATTTGATCCTGAGCGGCACGCGCCCCGATGGCCGCGGCAGCAAGGATTTGCGGCCGATCGAGTGCGAGGTGGACGTGCTGCCGCGCGTTCACGGCTCGGCCATCTTCCAGCGTGGCGAAACGCAGGCCCTCATCACCGTGACGCTCGGCACCCAGCGCGACGAGCAGCGCGTGGATGGGCTGTTCGAGGAATACTCGAAGAAGTTCATGCTCGACTACTACTTTCCCTCCTACTCGGTGGGCGAAGTGCGGCCGATTCGTGGTCCTGGTCGGCGCGAGATTGGCCACGGCGCCTTGGCCGAACGCAGCGTGAATCCGGTGTTGCCGGCCGCCGACGCGTTCCCCTACACCATGCGCGTCATTTCCGACATCACCGAGTCGAACGGCTCCAGCTCCATGGCCAGCGTCTGCGGCGCCACCTTGGGACTGATGGCGGCCGGCGTGCCGATCAGCAATCCGGTGGCCGGCATCTCGATCGGTCTGGTCAAGGAAAACGACGACAAGTGGACCTTGCTCACCGACATCATCGGCGACGAGGACCACTTTGGCGACATGGACTTCAAAGTCGCCGGCACGCAGAACGGCATCACCGGCATCCAGCTCGATCTGAAGATCAAAGGCATCCACGAAGGGATCATTCGCGGCACGCTCACGCAGGCCCGCGAAGCCCGCATGGAAATCTTGCGCAAGATGCTCAGCGCCATCTCGCGTCCCAAGGCCGAGATTTCTCCCTGGGCTCCGCGGCTGCTGCGCACCAAGATCGACCCCGACAAGATTGGCCTGTTGATTGGCCCGGGCGGCAAGACGATCCGCGGCATCCAAGAGACGACCGGCGCCACGATCGAAGTGGACGACGACGGCGTGGTGGTCATCTCCAGCAACGACGCCGAAGCGGCGCAGGCCGCGCTCAAGCGGGTCGAGGCGCTCACCGAGACGGTGCAGGTCGGCAAGATCTACGAGGGCCGCATCAGCAGCCTCAAGGATTTTGGCGCCTTCATCGAGATTTTGCCCGGCAAGGATGGCCTGTGCCACATCAGCGAGCTGTCGGACCAGTACGTCAACAGCGTGCACGACATCTGCAAGGTGGGCGACATCATGAACGTCAAGGTCATCGCCATCGACGAGCAGGATCGCGTCAAGCTGAGCCGCCGCGTCGTCATCCTTGAAGAGAACGGCGAGTTGCCGTACGACGAGGAAGGGCAGATGCCGGCGCGCGAAGATCAACCGCGCGAGCGCGCCGAACATGGCGACCGGGGCGGTGATCGCGGGGGCGACCGCGGACGTGGCGGCGATCGCGGGGGAGATCGGGGCGGCGACCGGGGACGTGGTCGCGGCGGAGATCGTGGCCGTGGCGGCGATCGCGGCGGCCGGCGCTAACAGCCGCCAGCGCGGTTTGGACTAGCTCGCAAAAACAGGTAACTTCAAAGCCCACGGACGTCGCGCCGTGGGCTTTTTTTCTACCCTTCACGCAGGAAACGTTTCGCGTGGCGAAATCCAAACGCGCAGCTCGGCCCGCGCCCGCCGACCAGACGGCCGACGCGCGGCACCAGCGATTGCTCGAGCGCTACACCGAGATTGCCCGGCTGGCCGGCGCGCTGGCGCACGAAATCAAGAACCCGCTCTCCACAATTCGCCTGAACATGGAATTGTTGGCGGAGGACTTTGCCGAATCGACGACCCCGCGCGATCGCCGCGCGCTCAAGAAGATTGAGGTGGTGCAGCGCGAGTGCCAACGACTGCAAGACCTGCTCGACGACTTTCTGAAGTTCGCTCGCGTGCGCCAAATGCGCTTGCAGCCCGCCGATCTGAACGCCGAGGTCGAGCGGGTGTTCGACTTCTACCGACCACAGGCGGCGGAGGCCCGGATCGAGCTGGTGACTTACTTCGACGCCAACCTGCCGCCGGTCGGCCTGGATGTCGAGGCGTTTCACGGCGCGCTATTGAACCTGGTGCTCAACGCGCAGCAGGCGATGCCGAGCGGCGGCCAACTCGTGGCCCGCACCGCGCGCCGCGACGACGCGGTGCTCTTGGAATTGATCGACACCGGTCAAGGCATGGACGCCAAGACAGAGGCCCACATCTTCGACGCCTTTTACACGACCAAGCCGGGCGGATCGGGATTGGGGCTGCCCACCGCGCTCAAGACGATCGAGGCGCACGGCGGCGCGATCCACGTGGCGAGCGAACCGGGGCGGGGCACCAAATTCACGATCACGCTTCCCGCCGCGCGGGACGGCGCCTAGCGCGATCGCCCAGGCCAAGCCGCCGGCTTGCCCCCGCCGCGCGGCCTGCGGCGCGGCGCCTCGGGGTTTGTGGGCCTTTCTGGCCGCCGGGCGGGCCGGTTGTGCCGATTGGAGCGAATTCTCCGCCCGGGCGGGCGATTGGGCCGCCGCCGTGTTGAAAAAAACGCACATCGCGGGCTGGACCCTAACTACAATGGCGGTGTTTCGCATACCAACGAGGTGCGCGATCGGCGCGACTCTGACGCTTGGGTCAGAGGGGCGGCCGCGCGGCCCGTTCGCCGGAGAAAACGGTTATGACCCCTTCGCTTCGCCCCCATCTGCTGGCGGCGCTGGCCCTGTTGGCGACCGCCGCCCCCGCCGCCGCGCAGTGGCAGTACCCCGCCTACAACGACGATGTCGCCTATCCGCGGCTGGAAAAGCTGCCCACCATGTTGCCGTTCGCCGGCACGCGACCGGCCTGGATTGGCAGTCGCCCCATCTGGTATGTGCCGGTCGGCACGGTGCTCCGCTTTCGTCACGATCGCCTGATTTTGCCTAACACCAGTCGCTACATGGTGGGCATCGGCGAATGCGATCCGACGATGCTCAACCAGTTTTTCACGCTGGAACCGAGCGATCAGGAGCGGACCATCTCCAGCGATACGCACTGGACCATTCTGCAGATCGGCGGCGCCTGGTACCGCGACATCTTTGGCCTGCGGCGCGACGTGTATGGCCTGTACCGCCATCAAGACCGGCATCGCATCTATATGCTGCTGCAATCCGACGGCGGCTCGTACCTGGAACTGGAGATCACCCCCGGCGCCAACGTCACGCCGACGGTGGTCCAGTTCGAACGGTTTTTCGAGTTGGTCAGCCTGCCGCCGGTGCAGCCGATTCCGTAATCTGCCCGCAAGCTCGGCTTCCGGCGTAATTTGCCAACGCCGGGAGCTTTCGGTTTATACTTAATCTTTCCCCCGAGATTGTCCCCCGACAGGGCGCCTACCGCGGCGCCGGAGAACCCGCCCGATGGCCGACTACGTGCCTCCTTATTTCGGCTCGATCCTCAAGCAGATCGCCTGCACGCCGAACAAGAACTTCGACAACGACGCCTACGAAAAAGGGGTGATCCAGCCGGCCCGTCGCATTCGTCAGATGTACGAGGAGACGGGCGAGGCGCGCCCCAGCGACGAGCAAATCAAGGAGGCAATGGACCTGCTCTTGGTGATCTTCGAAACCAAGATGGTCGATTGGGACGAGCGCGAGGATCGCGTCAAGGAAGTCATCGATCTGCACAACTTGCACGCGCTGTTTCCCGACATTCTGCCGCTCAAGCGCTCTGCGCCGGCCCGCTAGGCCCTCGCGCGTCGGCTGAGCCAACTTCGGCCTTCTCCCTTCGGGAGAAGGTGGCCGATCGGCCGGATGAGGGTCTTTGGGATTTGTGATGTAGCGCCCCCTCACCCTCGGCCTGCGGCCTCGCCCTCTCCCCCTTTGCTTCGCTGCGCGACGCGGGGGCGAGAGAGAAAACCGGAAGCCTAATCCATCAGCGGCGTCACGCCGCGCACGCGAACTTCAGTATCCGCGCCCGACTCCCGGCGCAGCGCCACCGCCAGCAAATGCTCGGGCAGCCAGAATTGGCGAAACTGCCACGCCGCGGGTTCATCGACTAAGCGCGGGTCGAATGAAATGGTGGGGTTGCTGGCGGACAGGTGAAATGAGAACTGTTCCAGCGGCAACGACAGCCCCATGCCGCGCGCCTTGATGTACGACTCTTTGAGCGTCCAATATTCGAGAAAACGGCGCTGCCGAGCGTCGCTCGTCACGGTCGCCAGTTCAGCCACTTCGCTGGGAGAAAAATAGCGGTCGGCCACCGACGGCCCCACATCGCGGCGCGTGAGGTTCTCGGCGTCGACGCCAATATCGCGCTCCAGCACCACCGCCACCGCCACCAGCCCACGCGTATGCGTCAGGTTGAAGCGCAAGCGCGGCTCGCCCGGCGCGGGAATGATCTCGGGCCGCCCGTAGCGGTTCTTTTCGAAGCGCCAATCGGCCGGCGCGCGATCGAGATAGCGCGACAGCATGGTCCGCACCAGCGCCCGCGCCACGGTGTACTCTTGTCGATCCTTGTCGAAGACAAAGCGATCGGCCTGCGCCCGCTCGTGCGGCTCCATCAGGTCGCGGTATTGCGCCAGGCGCGCGGGCGTGCCCGACTCGTTGACCGAGGCGTGCCACAGGTCAACATGATCGGTCGGCAGTGGTAGGCGGAGGGTCATCGTCCGCTGGCCCAGCGGTCTGGTTGTAATCGGTCGACAAAGTCGATCACGAGCCGCGCGACGCCAAGCGGATTGGTTTGCACGAACATGTGCCGACCTTCGACAAATTCGATGCGGCAGTTGTCGCTCAGGCGCAGCCAGTCGAACAGGTGCTGAGTCCGGCAGACATCGTCTTGCGTTCCGCCAATCGCCAGTACGGGCAACCCGACCAGCGGCGCGCGAATCGTGAACGACTCGAAGGCGCGAAAATCGGCCAGCAAGGTGTCTTTGAACATGTCGAACACCTCGGGTTCGTTGGCCCACTCGGCGGGCACACCGCCGATTTTGATGAGTGTGGCCAAGAGCGTGGCGTCGTCGAGGCCCAAAAACGACTCATATTCGGCCAGATGGCCCGGGGGCCGAGTTCCGCCGAGCACCAGTGCTCGCGGTGCGGCGCCGGCAGCGATCAGCCGCCGCGCCAGTTCAAATGCGACGCAGCCCCCGAGGCTGTGGCCATACAGCACGGCGCCGACGAGCAGTTCGCGCGGCAAGTTGTTGAGATACAAATCGACCAGTGTCTCCACGCTGTCGAGCGCGACACCCGGCGCCCAGCCGTGGCCGGGCGGATCGAGCCCCCACAGTTCCCAGTGAGGGGGCAAGTGTTCGTCGAGTCCGCGAAACGCGAGCGATTGTCCGCCCGCATAGGGAAAGCAGACCAGTCGCGGGCCGCTAGCGCTGTCGTCGCGAAAGCGGCGCAGGCCAACGCGGCCATCGGCCAGTTTGAGATAGCGGGGCTTTTCTTGCGGCATCTGTTTATTGCGGGGGAGGAGAAATCGAGTTGGTCGCGCGGCAGCGCGCGGCTAGCGCTTCGAGACCAGGCATTAGTGAAGTTTCGCCATGCGCTTGGGCCAAGGACAGCGCTAGCTTGACAGTCGCCAGGGCGCGCTCGCGCTGCTTTGCGGCGAGCGCCAACTCGGCGCCGCGCGCCAAGGCTTCGATCGCTGCCCGCCATTGCCCTTGCACCTGCTGAATCTTGCCAATCGTGATCCACGGCTGCGGATCGGTGGGGGCCAGTTGCGCCGCCTGCTGAAGCTGGGCCAAACCTTCCGCATAGCGCCCCGTTTCGGCCAGGGTGGCGCCGAGCAACGCCCGCGCGCCGGCATGCTGGGCGTCGTGCTGGACCACGGCTTCGAGCCGCGCGATCGCCTCGGCGCGCTCGCCCAGCTTGACCAAGGCAAAGCCCCAGCCGTATTGGGCCTCGGCGTCGAACTGGCTGGTTGCCGCCGCGCGGCGATAAAAGTCGATCGCCTCGCGATAGGCGCCAACCTGCGCCAATTGATTGCCTTGCGCCACCAGCGCCTTTTCGGGCAGCACCAGCCGCTCGTAGGCCAGTCGCCGCTCTTCCAGGCCCATCGTGGCGGGCCAGCGCCGGCGATAGACGATTAGGGGTGACGCAAAATGATCGTGGTAGATGATCTCATCCCCCGGTTGCGGCGGCAGGATGGCGCCCTGGCTGAAGGGGTTGTTGACATACACAAAGACGACCTCGGGGGGATTGTCGTCGGGCAGTCGCAGGCCGGAGACAAAATGCGGCCCGCTATACCGATTGAGCGTGTAGCCGTCGATGGCCTGATCGACATAGCCCAGTCGCGGATAGGCCAAGAACTGCACAAAGGGCGAGGCGGCCACCACCGCCGCGCCGCGGCGCTCGCGCAGCAGAGCCTCCACCGCGCGGATGTTCGAGGCGTGATCCAACAGGCACTCGCGGCTGCGCTCCCATACGGCGCCGGTGCGCTGCGCGTCGGTGAGCTTGGGATAAAATCGGCCGTAGGCGTTGGCCAAGTTAAACAACACCAGCGCCGCCACGAGCATCGCCGCCGTCCCGCGCCAGCGCGGAAGCCAGAACAGCAGTTGCCCCAGGGCTAGATAAACGGGGGGCAGCATCAGTAGAAAGTAACGCGGCAAACAGTACACCAGGGCCAGCGCGGCCAACACGCCGAGCGCGATAATCCAGCCCACCACGTAGGGAGCGAACTCGACCAATTGGCCATAACAAGCGTCGGCGATGGCCGCCCAGGTTCGCCGCCGCTGGCCATACAGCCACCACGCGGTGACGGCCGCGCAGGCGAACAGCGACAACAGGAAGATCGCCACCTGATCGGGAAACCACTGCGGCGTCCAGCGCAGCATGTTCTCTTCGCCAAAAAGTTGCTTCGAGAAGCTCCAATTCTCCACGTCGGAGTTGGGCAGTTCGCTGACCCAGGTGGCGAGAAAATCCTGCACGGCCACGACCAAGAGGTTCGCCCCCAGACCGATCCACAACCGGCGGCGCGTCGCGGCCGGTTGCCGCTGCCCCAGCACCAACAGCAGCACCAGATAAATGGCCACGGCGTGCGACACGGCCCGCCCCGGCGACTTGACGAAGAAGGTCGCCGCGCCGGTGAGCGCGGCCCACAGATATTGCTCGCGCGCCACCAGCCACAGAGTGGCCAGCGCGAAGACCGTCATCGGCAGGTCCATGCCGAGCATGTCGATCTGCGCGCTGAACAAGGGGGCGGTCAACATGAGCGCCGCCATCAGCGCGGCGCCGAGCGCGCCGATCCGGCGCTGCAAGATGGCGAACATCAACAGACCGGCGGCGGCCGCGCAAGCGAAGTTGAACAGGTGATACGCGATCAGCACCGCGCGCGCGCTCGGCAATCCCTTCATCAACAACGCCACCAGCGTGGGTATCGCGCTGGTGATGTAAACGGCGGGACCCCCTTCGAGCCAGCGCACTTCGTCGCGCGCTAGCCGGGCATAGTCGAAATTCGAATCGGCCAGATAGCTGGCCTCGACGAACACGCCGGTCGCAAAATCGTAGTAGGGAGGCGAATCGATCACCGACCAGCGCAGCGCGGTGATCAATCCCAAGAGCAGCAAGAAGGCCAGCCCGTACGACAATGCGGGCCGACGACTGGCGAACGACTGGGCGCGAGCCAGCGCGCCGGCCGTCGGCGCGGCGCGGCGCGGCGCCTTGGCGCTGGATGCAGAGCGAGCTTTCACTCCCGTGGGGGCCAACCAACCAGTCTCCCGATCCAATTTGAGCATCGCCGCCTGACAGCCCGAGGAAGTATTCGCCGGGCTGCGCGCATTTCAAAACGCAATTCTCAAAATCGCGACATCGGCCGTGATTGGGCGAGTCGCAGCAGCGTAGCCGCGCTCGCCGCGAGGGGGAAGAAAACCACGACCGATTTCTTCCGCAGGCTGCTAACGTACCGTTCTAATCTGGACGTTCGCCCGATCCCAGATGCCGGGGCAACGCCTCGCTATTTCAGGGATTTTATCAGGTCGCCGCTGGCCTTTTGCCATCGTTCCAGCGCCGCCGGGTCGCTGGAGTCGGGCCGGACCAGCACCAGCGCAAAGCTCGCCTCGCGCGGCGCTTCGCGCGGCGAAAACACCAATGCCAACGTCCAACGTTCTCCTTGCTTCGCGCTGTGCCAGCGCGGCGCCTCCGCGTCGGCTTCGCTCAGCCAAGTGAGCGCTCGCCCGCCAGCGGCCACCAATTCAACTCGCGCATCGCGATCGGCCGTTTGATCGGCTGCTAGCGCGATTTGCTCCGCATTGATCCTGGCCACGGGGGGCGCTTCGCTCTCTGCCGCGCGCAACCACAAGGCGCGACCGGCCGGAATTGCAACCCGAAACCGCCGCACCACCGCGGTTCCCTCGGGCAACTGCCGCGTGCGCGGCGCCTCTTCCACCTGCAAGGCGCCGGCGTCGTCTCCCTCCAGCGAGTACATCAGCGTTGGCCCATCGGCCGCCAACCGATATCCGCCAAACCGCACGCGCGATTGGTGAATCTGGCCGTCGTCGGGAGGCTGCGCGCCAAAGATTGGATCGCTTGCCCGCGCGGCGAAGTCGGGCAAGGATTCGGCGTCAGTGGTCAACGCCCAGTCGAAGCCCGCCGGCCAGCGCCAGAAGATTTCGCCTTCGATGCCCGCCGGCCGACCGCCGCGTCCGCTCCACACTGGCCCCATATCCAAGAACTCGCCGCGCCAAGCATAGCCCGGCCGGCACGCCTGCACGTCGTACGAGAGGTGAACACCGCTCGGAAAGCGAATCGCCAGCGCCCGCGGCGGCAGCTCGGGCAAGAAGGTCCGCAACACCAGCGGTTGCGCGCCGGCCAGTCGCTGCCTGGCGCCCGCCAGTTCCAGCCCATCGGGCAATTGCAGTTCGTCGCCGGCGGCGAAATACTCCCACAGCGCGCGCGCCTGTCGCGCGGGATCGCCATCCAACACTTGATGATAAGGGCTCTTGCCGCCAACAAAGACCGTCGGCATACGGGTGCCGGGTTCGATGCGCTGCGGATCGCGCATCCAGCGAACATACCAATCGAAGTTCACGCGGCGCGTCACGCGCGCCAGATCGGGCCCGCGCGTGCCACCGCTGGCGAGTCCGCGGATATCGTGGCACTTGATGCAGCCAAAGCCGCCATTGCCGGTCAACTCGCGTCCGGCGTCGGCCAGGTCGGCGGCGGCGCTATTGGGCGGATCGCTCGCAGCGAGGCGGTCGCCATCGAGCGCGGCCAGCCGCGCGGCGAGCGGCTCGATCAGCTCGCGCGGAAAGTGCGGCATCTTGAGCGCCATCCAGGGGCGGGACCGCGCGCCTTCCACCAGCACGGCATGCAGCGCAGCGGGTCGCAGCTTGGCCACGATGCCAGTCAAGGTGGGCGGACGCACCAGCTCTGCCTCGGCGTTGGTTTGATTCTCGGTCAACAATCGCGTTTGCGTAAGGCTCAGTCCGCCGTCGTCGCCGCGCTGATGGCAGCTGGCGCAATGAAATCGCGCCAAGGTCAAGCGCGCTAGTTCGCCCGGCGCGGCGGCGCCAGAGGCTGATCTGGCGGCGACGAGAAACTCTTTGATCGCCGCGCGATCGAGCGATGCGCCGAAGCGGGGCGCCGAGGACTCCATGTCGTCGGGCGCGGCGGCCGCGATCAGGCAACCCAATTGATTCGATTGCGCGATGTGGCCAAAGTCGATCGCCAGCGGGACGGGCGCCAGGTCCTTATTCCGTGACTCGCCAAAATCGTGGCAACTGGCGCAGCGTTTGGCGCGGATCACGTCGCGACCAATGGCCAGCAACTTGTCGTCCACGCCCAGCGCGGCATAGCCTGGCTGCTGACTGGCGGGGCCGCGATAGTCGGCAAGTTGCGCCGGGAGCTCGTCGGCGGCCAGCGGCGCGTCTGCCGCCGGCGCGGGCGAAGCGTCGCGCGAGATCAAATACTCCGCGATCTGTTGGCACTCTTGTTGCTCAAGCCCCAGCCTCGGCATGCGGCTGGTTGGGTCGTGCAGGTAAGGATCGGCAATGAACGCGGCCAGATGTGCGGCGTCGGTCTTGCTGGCCAACAGTTGCAGCGTGGCGCGGGGGGGCGCAAAGACTTCCGCGCGGATTTCTTGCCGCTCGTGGCACACCGCGCAACCGCTGCGCTCGAAGAGCGATTTACCGACGGCGACTCGCGCCGCGTCGGGCGTGATGGCGGTCGCCTGAAAGGGACCGCCCAGCGAGGCCAGCAGGCGACTTGCCGCCGTGCGCTCGAAGCGCCCCTGTGCGGTATCAGCAAACAAACGCGGCATCACTGCTTCCGGCCGGAATTGTTGCGGGTTGCCCAGCCACCCGTAGAACCAATCGGCGTCGACTCGCTGCCCCACGCGATCGAGTCGGGGCCCCATCCGCCCGGCAAGTAGCTGGCTCAGCGGCAAGTCGCCAGCCGGTTGATGGCATGCCTTGCAGTTGTGTTCTTCAACGGCCAATCGTCCGGCAAAGTACAAATCGGCCGGCGCTGCGATGTCGCGCGCGTGGCGGAACGCGGCGGGGGGCATTGGCTCGCGCGCGAAGGCCGACGACTCCCAATACAGCTTCAGTCGGGCAGGGCCGGCCGCCGGTTGAAACACAATTTCCACCGGGTGATAGCCCACCAGCAGATCGGCGGCGTTGCCTAGATTGTTGCCATCGCTGGCGCCGGCGGTGGCCAGCACCTGCTGACCAGCAATAGTGATTTGCACCGGCCCCGAGGCATCGGCGGCAAACCGATAACTGCCCGGCTGCTGGATATCGATCAGCCCGCGCCAAGTGGCGGTCCAGTCGTGTGGGGTCAAACGACTGTCGGGCGACTCATGCTCGGCAAGCGCCATGGCGGGCAGCGCTTCCAGCCGTTCAAAGCCGCGGTGAGAGCTGGTTTCGTACCGCGCGATCAAACCGGCCGGCGGCGGCAGATCGTCGTCTTGCGCCCAGGCGCCACACGCGCAGCATGCCAAGAGCAAGGAACAGAACCATGTGCTGCGCGAGAGAAATAGCGGCATGCGGACTACTGGGGTAATTGCGGCGGAGATAGACCCGCCATTTTAGGCAACCCAGCCGGTCGAAACCACGGGCAGATGGGAAGCCGTGCAACCCCCTACTTTGCCCGCAATTGCTCCGGCACGACCATCATGTAAATCGAATCGCCGCGGGCGACCTCCTTGCCGTCGGCGCTGGTTACGATGCTCTCGCCATGAATGATGTGCCGCCCCAACCGCGGAATCTTCGATACGCAGGTGATGATGCCTTCGGAAACGGGGCGAAAGTATTTGATCCGCAGATCGACCGAAACCATCGTGCCGCCGACTTCTGAGTTGCGGCGAAAGGCGTCGGTCATGAGCAGCGCGTGGGCGATGCCGGTGTCGACCAGCGTGGCGATCATGCCGCCATGCAGAATGCCGGCCGGCTGGCACAGGTCATTGCGATAGGTGATCTCGGCCTTGGAGTAGCCATCGCCGACATCGACGATCTTGAGGCCAATCAGATTGAAGAACGGCAGCGCGTTCGCAAAGTCGAGCACACCTTGTTTGCTGAAGGGTTCTAGCGTCATGAGATGGAATTACGTGGGTGATTGCGAAGCGTTTAATACGGAAAGCGCTCGTCGAGCGGTGCCGCCGCCAATTCAATCAGAAACTGCGCGATGCGCTCAACCACTAATTCGACAAAACGCCGCCCCTTGTCGGCCGTGGCCGGGTGCGGATTGCCGCTGCCGGTGTTGGTGGTGAGCAAGTGCCACGGCCGGGTGATCGAAACCCAACCGCGATTCACCGCCTCGAACCGTGTGCTGGCGGTGGCGCCGTCGTCGGCCACCAGCGAGCCATCGGCGTTTTTGCGAACCAGCGCGGGAAAGTAGGCCAGCGCAAAGGCGGTTTCCATCTCGCCGGCATGATCCCCCGGATCGGCGAAGATCTCGCGCTGCTCGGCGGCGAGCATGGCGTACCAATTGCACAAGAAAAGTTGCGCCGGCGACTTGCCCGCCAGCTCGCGCAAGACCGGTTTGAAATCGTTGCCGCCGTGGCTGTTGAGCAACACGATCTTGCGAATTCCGTGGCCGACGAGCGACGCGACCAGATCGCCAATCACTAGCGCCAAGGTCGAGGGGTTCAGGTTCATCGATAGTCGGCAGGCGCGCTGATTTGTCTCCGTGCCATAGGGTATCGTCGGAAGCAGAATTACTCGCGCGCCGCGCGCGCTGGCCGCCTGGCAGGCAAGCGCGCCCACCGTGTCGGCCTCCAACGTGTCGGTGGCGTACGGCAGGTGCAAGTTGTGCGGTTCGGTGGCGCCAAACGGCAGCACCGCCACCTGGTACGCGGCGTCTTTGATATCGGCGTAGGTGGCTTCGGCCAGCTTCCAGGGTGGCATCTTTTGTGCTGGTTGATTCATGCGTCGCGCTCGTCGGCTTGTTCGGCGGCCAGTCCGCGCGCGAGCAGCGATACGATCCGCTCCACGTCGTACACCGCGCCCCCCCAGGCGCCGCCGCTGGCCTCCTGCAGCGCGGCCCACAGGCGCGTATCGAGCGGCAAAGCCGGGTCGGCCGCCAGATCGGCGCGCGGCTCACGCGCCAAGAGCACACGCGTTCCCTCGGCCGGGCCAAACTCGCGTTCGGCGTCTCCCACCAGATCGACGCTCCCCACCAGACGCTGGCGGTCGATGATGATTTGGATGCGATCCCCCTCGCGCACTTTGCCGATGGGCCCGCCGGCCAGCGCCTCGGGGCCGACATGTCCGATGCAAGCGCCGGTGCTCACGCCGGAGAATCGCGCGTCGGTGAGTACGGCCACCTCGCGTCCCCACGGCAAATGCTTAAGCGCCGAAGTGATTTGGTAGATCTCCTCCATGCCGGTCCCCATTGGTCCGCGGCAGATGAGCACCAGCACATCGCCGGCCCGCACCGGCGCGGCCGTTTGTCCCTTGATCGCGCGGACCGCCTCGCGTTCGCTGGTGAAGACTCGCGCGGGGCCCGTCTTGCGATACACACCGTCGGCGCCCACCACTGCCGGATCGATCGCCGTGCTCTTAATGACGGAGCCCTCGGGCGCCAGGTTGCCGACCGGAAAACAAATGGTGCTGGTCAGTCCGCGCTGGCGGGCACTGGCTGGGGAGTGAATCACGTCGTCGGGCGACACGCCGTCGCGCGTTTGCAAAAGCTCGCGCAGCCGCGCGCGGCGCTCGCTCTGTTCCCACCATTCAAGATTCTTTCCCAGCGGTTCGCCGGTCACGGTCAGCGCGTCGAGATGCAACAGCCCCAAGTCGCGCAGATGCAACATCACCTCGGGCACGCCGCCCGCCAAGAAAACTTGCACCGTGGGATGGTTCATGGGTCCGTTAGGCAGCGCGTCGACCAGTCGCGGCACGGCGCGGTTGACGCGCGCCCAGTCGTCGACCGTGGGTCGCCGCAGTTCGGCGGCGAACGCCACTGCCGGCACATGCAGCAAGAGATTGGTCGAACCGCCAAACGCGGCATGCACGGCCAGCGCATTTTCGATCGAGTGGTCGGTGAGCACGTCGCGCGTGCAAATACCGCGCGCGTCGAGCGTGGCCAGCGCCCGCGCGCTGCGTCGCGCCATGTCGAGCCATACAGGCTGGCCAGATGGCGCCAGCGCCGAATGAGGCAGCGCCAGCCCCAGCGCCTCGGCCACCACCTGTGCCGTGGCGGCCGTGCCAAGAAACTGGCAGCCGCCCCCCGGCGAGCCGCACGCGCGACAGCCGAGCGTGGCGGCTTCTTCCAAGGTCAGCTCCCCTTGCGCAAAGCGCACGCCGATCGTTTGCACCTTGCCCGCGTCCTCGCCGTCGCTGGCCGGTAGCGTCACGCCACCGGGGACAAGCACGCAAGGCAGGTCGTGCATCGCCGCCAGGGCGATCATCATGGCGGGCAGGCCTTTGTCGCAAGTGGCCACACCGAGCACGCCGCGGCGCGTGGGCAGCGAGCGGATCAGCCGCCGCAGCACCTGCGCGGCGTCGTTGCGATACGGCAGACTGTCGAACATGCCAGTGGTGCCTTGCGTGCGACCATCGCACGGGTCGCTGCAATAGGCGGCAAATGGCACGGCGCCGGCGGCCTTGAGTTCTTGCGCCGCTTCGCGCACCAACAGGCCCACTTCCCAGTGTCCTGTGTGGTAGCCCAGCGCCACCGGGCGGCCGTCCTCGGCGCGCAGCCCCCCTTGCGTGCTCAATATCAAATACTGCGGGCCAAGCATTTCCACCGGGGACCAACCCATGCCGGCGTTTTGCGTCAGGCCAAACAGGTCGCCGCTGGGGCTTTCGCGCAGCATCTCGGCGGTCAGCGGCAACTGCCCGGCCGGGCCGGGCGCGGCGGTCTTTAATTCGGCGAGCGCGGCGGCGGGGGACTCGACCAGTTCTTCAAAGCGGAAAGTGGCGCGCGGAGCAGTCATGCCGTGAGTATAGCAGCCGTCTGGTTTATGGATCGCCGATTCACTGTTTGTCGGACTGTTCCGCGCCCAGATGAAACACCAGCGCGCGATGACTGTCGCGCTCGGCGGCCAGTTCGCGACGGAATGCCTCGCGGTGCTCTTGCAACTCCTGGCGAAAGTCGGCCACAAGCTGCGGAATTGCCCGCGTGGTGGTGTGCCAGGCGTACCAGCCGAGAATGGCGGTCGAAGTCAGATTGCCAAAATCGACGGCGGGCAAGTTCGGCGACGCTGCCTCGGCGGCCAACTGCGCCACCAGCGCCGCGCCGCCGCACAGACTGGCGATCGCCGTCTCGAACAACAGGTCGGCGGGCTTCATTCTTCCACCTCCTCAATCGTCACGCGCGCCTGGTCGAGCCGACCATGACACCATTCGTAGATCGCGCTGGCCAACTCCTCGCGACCCACCACCACCGAGCCGTCTTCGGTCACAATCAATTCGCCATCGAGTATCAAAGGTTCGTTCATCGCTTTGCTCCTGTTTCGCTATTGCCATTCACTCCATCTTGATTGACGTCAAAACCGCAGAGTCGCATCGCAAGCTCCAACTAGCGCCGCGCGTCAAAACGCGCTCCAATCGATCGGCCGCGCGGGGAACCCTTCGAAGCCGCTGAACGCGAAGCACTCGCAGCCGTCGTCGCGCAGTTCGCGATCGAGTTCTTCCGCATGACACCAGCCGCCGCCGGGTGGTCCATCGAGCTGCGGCCCATGGGCGTCGGGCCCCCACGAATTGAGCCGATAGGCCGCGGGCCGCGCGGGGTCGTCGTCGACGGCGACTAGCGCCATCTGGTGCGGCCACGTGTCGCGCCCCACGAACCAGCTTTTGCCGTGCTCGTCGCGCAACCGCATGGCATATCCCCGCAAGCTGGCGATCGTGCAGGCGTA
Organism: Pirellulales bacterium; assembly: GCA_019694455.1. Classification (NCBI taxonomy): domain Bacteria; kingdom Pseudomonadati; phylum Planctomycetota; class Planctomycetia; order Pirellulales; species Pirellulales bacterium. The sequence continues at coordinate 32,197 of JAIBBY010000021.1, read as the reverse complement.
ACCGTTGGCCAAGGCGTCGCGCAGTTCGGCATAGCTGCGAATCCGCGCCGTGGTGCGAAATGGGTGGGGCCGCGCCAGTTCGATCATGGCGCTCGGCGGGCCGCGATAGCCCCACTCCTTGGCCACACGCCCCGAGTAGTCGGGCACATCTGGCTGGTCGGCGGCCAGAACGCCGTAGCGGCGCACGCCGTCGGCCGCCCACACGCCCAGCGAGCCATCGCTATTGCCGAGCTTGCCGCCTCCCACCTGCACACGGCTGATGCCATAGAAGTACGGCGGAAAGCTCGCGCGAAACTGCTCGCGCTCCCCCAGCGCGATCTCGACCGCCGCCGTGTGATCGACCGCGTTGCGCGCGCCCCAAGAAACGCAGTCGCCAATCTCTTGCCGGATGTTCGGCAGGTAGTCCCCCGTCACGCGCTGCATGGCCTCCCACAGGCAAGCGCGCTTGCCCGCCGTTGACGTGGCGGCGCCTTGGATCTCGAACGCGGGAAACTGGTCGGCAAAGGCGTCCCACGCGCGCCGCGCCGCCTGCGGACCAAGCCAGCCAAACGATTTTTTCATAGTCGCTCCTTGTGCCAGTTTGCTTGGGCCGCCACCGCGTTGAGGCCAGCCGCAATCTCACGAAACGCGTCGGCCACGTCGGCCAGCGTGGCGAGTCGCCCCGCCTCGTCGAGCTTTTGCATCGCCGCGCGAAAGCTGGGGTTCCAGTCGTTCTTCCAGGCGGCGTATTCGCTGGTCGCCAGCGCCGCTTGATTCGCTGCGACGAGTTGCGAGAGCGCCGCGTCGACGTTCTTCACCGCGCCGGCGGCGATGGCCGTGCTGACGGTCTCAAAGTTGCCCGCCACCAGCCGCGCCGTCCGCTGGCGATCGGCCGGGGGGAGCGACACTGCGCCCGCCCAGCGGCGCGCCTCCTCGGCCAGGCCAAACCGCCCCGGCGGCAGCGGCGCCGGCGGATCGGGCGCCGCGCCGGGCTCGGGCGGCGGCGCGCCGATCTCGACGATATGCCTGGCCAGCGCCACGCGCGGCGCGCCGCTGGCTTCGGCCGTGGCCGCCACCAGCACAAAGGTGTAGCGCCCAGGTCGGGCGGTGGCGAAGACCACTCGCCGCCCGTCGTCGACCGCCAGAAACGTCTTGTCGCTGTCGGCCAACACCCAGGCGAAGCCGGCCGCCTGCGAACGACTGGCGTCGAGCACCACCAGGTCGCCCGGCAGCGCATGGCTGGGGCCTTCAACCACTGCCGTTGGCGGCGTCGCGCACAGCGTCACCAATAACGCTACAGCCAAGTGCGACATCGCCATCACTCCTCGCGGCTGAGCCAATCGGCCACAAGCTGCCGCACCAGCGGCAACAGGCAACTCACCACCAGTTCCAAGAGCAGGTTGCCCGAAAGCCCTGCGGCGTCTGGCTCGGCGCCAACCGCCGGCGCCGCGAGCGCCGATTGCAACTCGGTCAGTTGGGCGCGGATCGCTGCCGCATCGGCGCCCACCACCACCGGCGCCGGCGCGCCCAGCGCCAGGCTTTGCACATAGCCCTGCACCGTCCAGGCGGCATGCGCCAGTGGCTGCACGTTCTGGCGGTACGTCCCGGCGCGGACGATGGCGATCAGCTCTTGAATGCAATCGACCGGAAAGGTTTGCGGATAGTTGAACGAGCACGGCATGATCTGTTCTCCTGTCTTTCCAAGGGACGGAATCGTCACAAAACGGCTTGCTTCGGTGTGGCTCGCTGTCTCGCAAGCGCAACAAAAAAAGCCCAGGCGCCGATCACCGCGATCAGCGCCTGGGCTTGAGTGGATTCAATACCCGGCAGGTATACGTTGAGTTGTGGTCCCGCGTGGCGGGATCAAAAGTGGGTCAGGTCGTCCGGGTTTTTTTGGGTTCGGTCATGCCTGTCGAGCGAGTCGCCGCTTGACGACTCCATTAATACAAAATTCGTGGCTCAAAAAGCAAGCGCTTTTTTTGTGCAAAATGCGGCGAGCGCGTCGAGGGGGAAGAAGTGAACCGCAGAGACGCAGCGGCGCGGAGAATGTTTGGCGACAGCGTACCTGGGGCGGCGCTGCGCTGGCCCCAGGCTACGGTGCTGGAATGAGGCCACACGCGTTCTATTCGCCGCAGAATATTCACCGCAGCCGAGGGCATCGCCCTAGGGGATGGTTTTTCAGCAACAGGCCATGCGCCACGGCCAGCGCCGTGACGCATGGCATTGCTTTCCTAATCCTCAACTGACCACAAGCCCTCACGCCACGGCCAGCGACTCGAGCTCGCGCGCCAGTCGCTTGCGGGCGACGTGCAGCCGCCGCTTGATGGTGCCGATCGGCGAGTCGAACGCCGTCGACATCTCGATCAGCGTTTGACCCTCGACGTAGAACGCCACTAGCGTCTCCCGGTCCAGCTTGCGCAGCCGATCGAGGCTGTCGCGCACCTGCCGGCGCCGCTCGCTCGCCAGGGCCTCGGTCAGCGGCGTCTTGGTCTCGATGCAGGTCGCGGCCAAGGTCTCTGGCTCGGTCCCGCGCTCGGGCTGCCGACGCACCATGCGGTTGATCGCCAACCGCACCGTGATCGATCGCAACCAGCCGCCAAAGCACTCGGGCTCGCGCAACTGGTCGAGCTTGCGCAGCGCCTGCACAAACACCTCTTGCGACAGTTCTTGCGCCTCGGCGTAGTTCTTCAGCCGCCGCAGCGCGATGGCCAGCACCGCCTGCTCAAAGCGCCGCACCAGCTCGCCAAAGGCGTCGCGGTCGCCGTCCTGAGCGGCCAGCACCAACTGGCCGACCGTTTGTTCTTCGAGCGGTTCGAGGGTCAGTAAGTCTTCTTCTTCGAGCAGTTGCATATGAATAATTCCTGCGTAAGGCGTGAACGAATGGGGCCAATGACAGCCACGCCGAAAACCTGGCCTCGCGAGTGAAACATGGCGAAAAACGCCAAGCTCCACCGTGTCGGCTAGGACCGGCCTGCGTCGAGTCTCAGTTTTGATCTGGGGCGAATACTTTCGCGTTAGACCAAACTGACGCAGGCGGGCGGCGCCGGGCGATCGCTACTGCGATCGACGACCACCGACGACAGGCGTACGCGTACGCTTGCCAGTCGGCCGGTCAGCGCGCGACATGCCGATTTCAATGCGCGCTTCATTGCTGTAGCGCGCATCTCGGTTGCCGCGGCATACCAGTGCCATGCAGGAATGGAGTGCGTTAGCGCAATCGCATGCCCGCTGTTCGTGACCGTCACGAAGCGGCTGTCTTGGCGGTTACCAAGGACGCGGCTGGTCGTGTTGGCGTTGAACTGCGTACGCATCGATGTCATCCTGCGCTAAGCGCGTTCGAGAAAAAGAAGTTGGTTGCGAGTGAGTCCGGGCTGACGGGTCAGCCTTTCCTCACCTCGCCGGGGATGTCCTTACAAGCCTGACACGACTTGGCGTCAGGGTCAATCCAGTTTGCCTTAACAGCGATGGGACTGACCCCCAGGCCCGCAAATCTCCCCGCGATTTGGATACAGACAAGCCATCGGCCGCCAGGTTCGCGGGGGAGAAGAATTTTTTTGAAGGGGGAATCGCTGGCGGCGGCCGTGCCGAACAAGCAATATCCGTAACTCGAAAGCACGGAAGCGGTTGGGCGCGTTTTTCGCCAGGCGTTCCCGCCCTCGAGTTGATCCGGCGCCCCCCTCACCCGGCGGTTTTGCGACTGCCACCCTTTCCCCCTACTGCGCTGCCGGCAAGGCGGGCGTGCGAATCACCGCTGGTGGCTCGCTCAACGATTTTGAAGTCAGCAAGCTAACCTGACCATCCGTAACAAGTTGGTTGCACCGCCCAGGGGGACCGCCGACCCCTGGGCGATTTCTTTGCGCCATCAGCCTTCGGCTTCCAACTGGCGCCAAGGGATCGTATCGGCGCCATCGTGAGCGCGGCGATCGAGTTCGTCCAACAGCGCCGGATCGTCGAGCGACAGCGTGCCCGGCGGCGAGACTTCCGCCAGTAGACGCGTGGCCAGTTCGATCTGGTCCGCCTCCGAGAGTTGCAACGCCGCCCGCAAAATCGATTCGCCGTCGGTGCTCATACGAGATGCCCGCTGTGTCAGCGGTTGTTAGTCGTTAACAGGTTCCCGCCCCCCTCTTACAGCTCAAAGTATTTCTCGTACGCGTGCGGGGGGAGCACGTTCATCCGGCACAGCCATTTGATCGGCAGGCGGAAGAGCTTCAAGATCGGGTAGTACGTCGGGTAGTCGGTGAAGTATTTGGGCTCGGCCGCCATGATCTCAGCGAACTCCGCCTCCGAGATGCCCTGCTTCTTCAGCGCGTAGTCGACGATTTCCTTGCGCTCGATGGCGGGCACTTCGTCGAGCCTGGCCAGCCCCTCGTCGCGGCTCATGAGTCCCTCGCGGACCAGCGCGGCGACCTCGACCATGCGCCAATCGAAGCCGAACTTGTGCCGCGTGTAGTAGCACTGGAGGCCAAAAATCTCGTTGTCAAAATGCCAGCCGCCGGTGTCCTGCCAGCAAAACTCGCGCTTGAGGAATTCGTCGATCTCGGCGTCGGCGTCGTCGTAATGATTGGTGATGGTGAAGACGTTGATCCGCTTGATCACCGCCCAATAGAGAAAGTGCCGCAGGTCGACGTTCTTGAAGTGCTTTAGCTTCATGCGGCCGAAGCGCTTGATGAGGCTGCGTACCAGGCGGCCATCGACATAGTTCCAGAGCAAGGGGTTGATGCCTTCGGTGCGGAACGAATGGCTGTGGATGATCCAGCGCACCCCTTCCTCGGCGGCGCTGTCGTACAGCGCGCGGACAATGCCGATGTCGTCGGTCAGGTCGATGTACGGCAACGACGCGCGAATGGTGCAGTTGGTCAGCTCGCGCGATTCTTCCCAATCGGCGATGATGGTGTGCAGGTCGACATCGAGCTTGTCGCAGACGCGTTGAATGTTGTTCTTGGCGATCTCGCTGTCCCAGCCGTTGTCGAAGTGGACCGCCAACGGCCGCAGCCCGAGTTGCACGCACTTGTAGAGGCAATAGGTGGTGTCGCGCCCGCCGCTGAGGCCGACGATGCAGTCGTATTGCCGCCCGCGACCGTCGCGCCGCATGCGGTCGGCCATTTTCTTGAGGAAGGCGTCTCCCTGCTCGCCGGTGGGAAACATGCGGGCGAGCATGTCGTGAACGTGGCAGTGCGTGCAAACGCCGTCGGCGTCGAAGCGGATTTTTGGCGCCCGCTCGTCCATCACGCAGCGCGTGCAGGTTTTGTAGACCTTCTTGGGCGCCGCGCCGGGCGCTGGGCCTGCCTGGGGGGTGTGCAGGGTGGCTTCAGCCATGCGGAGAACAGCCTCGGCGTTGGGTGCGGTAGATATAAGAGGAGAAGCTCGCGTGAGCCGGCGAGGCGTTTAAGGTTCAACCAATCGCCAGCGGCCCCGCCGACTTGTGGGGCGCAAGGCCCGTCTTGGCGCCGGCCGCGCTGGGCCGCCGCCGTCCATCGGGGGGGATTTGGCATGATAAGTGAGCCCGCCGGAGGGGTCAAATTCGTGGCGCGCTCACACGCCAGCCGCGCGGAAGATCGTGGCCGCTGAGATATGAAAGGCGACTTCGCGAGTAGCCCCAGGAGCTTGAACCCTTAACAACCCCCTAACCCGCTAACGCCACGATGCGAAAATTCCAGTTCACGCTGAACCAGGACACAAGAAGCTGCAAGCGGCGACCGAACTCGATTGCGACGAATGGGTCGCCGAAGCGAGAAAGCTGCGCGGGCGGCGACGGCCGCTTAGCGCCGCCGGGTTGGCCAGCCTTCGCGACGAGTGGCAACGCACCATCGCCCCTGCCCGCGAGCGCGCCGCCGAAGCGCTGGTTTTGGAGCGGCGGATTAGCGATCTGGTCAACGAGGCCTACGGATTGACCCCCGAAGAAGTCGATCTGATGTGGGAAACCGCGCCGCCGCGCATGCCGTTTGCCCGCGAGTGACGCTTCCCCTCTCGATTCTCTGCCGCGCGGCGTTACGATTCTGGAGTGTCTAGTACGCGAAACAGAAAAAGCTTGCAGCGGGCAGGGAGGGCGAGGCCGCCATGCAGATGTTCATCGCCAGCCAGTGGACCGGCGCCGACGAGACGATCGACGTCGTCAACCCCTTCGATGGCTCGATTGTCGACACCGTGCCACGGGGCACACTCGCCGATGTCGATCGGGCCTTGTCCGGGCTGGTCGCTGGCGCCGAGATCATGCGCGGCCTGGCTGCCTATGACCGCGCCGGCATCCTGCGCCGCGCCGCCGCGCTAGTGCGCCAGCGCCAGGACAATCTGGCCGAAACGATCAGCCGCGAAGAAGGAAAGATCATTGCCGAGGCGCGGGCAGAAGCGGGCCGCGCGATCGAGGTGCTGGAGCTATCGGCCGAGGAAGCCCGCCGCCTGACCGGCGAGACGTTGCCGCTCGACGCGGCGCCCGGCGGCGCGGGGCGGCTTGGCTTCACGATTCGCGTGCCGTGCGGCGTGGTGGCCGCGATCACGCCGTTCAACTTTCCCTTGAACCTCGTCGCCCACAAGGTGGGCCCCGCGCTGGCCGGCGGCAACGCGGTCATCATCAAGCCCGCCAGCGACACCCCGCTGTCGGCGCTGGCGCTGGTCGAGATATTGCTGGAGGCGGGCCTGCCGCCCGAGGCCATCGCCTGCGTGACCGGCCCCGGCGGCAAACTGGGAGACGCCATCTGCGGCGACCCGCGCGTGCGCAAGATCAGCTTCACCGGCAGCCGCGAAATTGGCGAGCACATCACCCGCGCCGCCGGCATCAAACGAGTGACGCTCGAACTGGGCTCAAACAGCCCGGTCGTCATTTTGGACGACGCCGATCTGGAGTTGGCCGCTCGCGCCGTGGCGGTCAACGGCTACGCCAACGCCGGGCAGGTGTGCATCTCGGCGCAGCGAATCATCGCCGGCGCCAAAGTGTATGGCAATTTTATCGACTCGCTTGCGCCGCTGGTCGCCAACATCTCGACGGGCAACCCGCTCGACCCGGCGATCCAGATGGGCCCCATGATTCGCGAGTCAGACGCCGCGCGCGTGGAAAGTTGGATCGGCGAGGCGGTCGCCGGCGGCGCGCGGGTGGTGCAAGGCGGATCGCGCGACGGCGGTCTCTTTCAACCAACCATCGTGGCCGATGTGCGCCCCGAGATGCGCGTCAGTTGCGACGAACTGTTTGGCCCGGCGGTGGCCGTGACCCGCGCGGCCAGCGTGGAAGACGCGCTGCGCCTGGCCAACGACAGTCGCTATGGGTTGAGCGCGGCCATCTTCACGCGCGATCTGAACCGCGCGCTGCGCTTTGCCCGCGACGCCGAGAGCGGCAACATCCACATCAATGGGGGACCGCAGTGGCGGGCCGACCTGATGCCATACGGCGGACTCAAGGAGAGCGGCCTGGGCAAGGAGGGCCCCAAGTACGCGATTCTGGAAATGACCGAGAGCAAGACCGTGATTGTGCATGGAGTGGATTGAGGGAAGTGGTGAGTGGCGAGTGAATAGTGGCTAGGGAGAAAGTTGAACCGCCGAGACGCCAAGACGCGGAGGCGCCTGTTTGGCCAACGGCCAAGCATTCACCGTAGCCTAGGGCATCGCCCTAGGTGATGAACGCGTACTGGGGCGGCGCTAGCGCGAGAGGTGAGTCGAGTTCGGCCTTCTCCCTTTGGGAGAAGGTGGCCGAAGGCCGGATGAGGGTTTTTCAAATCAAGAGAAGCGCCCCCCTCACCCGGCGGTCTGGCGACCGCCACCCTCTCCCCCTGCTGCGCGGGGGCGAGGGAGAAGAGTGCCCTCGGGGATGAACGCGTACTGGGGCGGCGCTAGCGCGAGAGGTGAGTCGAGTTCGACCTTCTCCCTTTGGGAGAAGGTGGCCGAAGGCCGGATGAGGGTTTTTCAAATCAAGAGAAGCGCCCCCCTCACCCGGCGGTCTGGCGACCGCCACCCTCTCCCCCTGCTGCGCGGGGGCGAGGGAGAAGAGAGCCCTCGGTGATGAATGACACGGAATGCGCCAATATGTACCTGGGGTGGCGCTAGCGCTGACCCCAGGCTACGGTGCTGGAATGACCGCTGGCCGCACGCGTTCTATTCACCGTAGCCTAGGGCATCGCCCTAGGGGATGAATGCGTGCCTGGCCGGCGGCTAGTTCTGCGGCAATCGGCACGCCGACCGCCAACCCCGCACAATCGGCACGATTGAATCGGTCCGCAGGCCGCGCACAACCTAGATTCTAGGTGTGAGCACACTCGCGCCATCATCCGCCGTCGCCGCGCGCTATCAATCGCTCGACGTCTGGCGCGCGCTGGCCTGCCTGGCGGTCGTCGCCTGCCACTCGGTCGCCTCGCGCGAGCCAAGCCTCTGGCATTGGGGCTGGCTCGGCGTGCCGGTCTTCTTTGTCATCTCGGGCTATTGCATCAGCGCGGCGGTGGAGCGGTCGTCGAGCTTTGGCGGCTACATGCGGCGTCGACTGCGGCGCATCTATCCTCCTTATTGGGCGGCGCTGGCGGTGACCGCCGCGCTGTCGCTGTGGGCCGCGACGCGCGGCGGGGTCGGCGGACTCGTGCCGGCGACCGCGCTCACTCCGTCGCAGTGGCTGGGCAATCTCACGCTCACCGAGTCGTGGCGTCCGCACCTGTTTGGAGCGCCGATGATTGGCCTGCTCACAATCACCTGGACCTTGTGCTACGAGGAGCAGTTTTATCTCGTCGCCGGATTGCTGCGGCGCTGGTACTTTCCCGGCGTGGCCCTGGTGACGGCGCTGGTGCTGGCGTGGCCGTATCCGGTCGTGGGCTTCTTTTTCGATGGGCTGTGGCTGCATTTCGCGGCCGGAGTGGCGGTGTACTACGCGCTGGCGCGCGACGCGCGGGTGGCGCTATTGCTTGTGCCGGCCGCTTTTTGGCAGTTCCGGCCCGATTTGTTTCACGAGATCCGTCCGCATAGCTTCGATCAAACCAGCGTGGTGGCGTTTGGCTTTGCGATGCTGTTGTTCTTGCTCAAACCGCTGGACGCGCTGCTCACCTGGCGGCCATTGGCCGAGGTTGGCAAGTTCTCGTACAGCATCTACCTGATTCATCCGGTCGGCGCCAAGCTCATCAGCGACCACTTGCCCGGCCCCACTTGGCTGGCGGCGGCGACGGGCGTGACGGTGATGATCCCGGCCGGCTACTGCTTCTATTGGCTGGTGGAATCGCGCTGCCTGCCGCCGCGCGAGCGGCCAGCGGAGGAGCGAGCGGCGCGCTCGGCGCCCGCGACGAGTGAGGCGCTGACGGTCTTCGGCGCCACTGGTTCGCCCGTGTAGCGGCGCGGCGTTAATCCTTCAACTGAAACAGTCGCTTGAAGGCGTCGACCAGCGCGTGGGGGATGCCGTGCTGCGCTTCGTCGCGCAGCGCCTCGAGCGGCGGATGCAATAGCTTATTGAGCAGCCGGTCGAACGATTGCAAGATTTCCAGCCGAGCGCGGTCGTCGAGTTCGGGCAGTTTGTTGAAGAGCCGCCGCAATTCCTCTTCCTTCGGCGCCTGCCAATCCTGCTTGAGCCGCTTGATGATGGGCCCGGTGGCCCGGTGATGCAAATCGGTCATAAAGCGCTGCGTCTCATCTTCCACGATGCTCAAGGCGCCCGGCAGTTCGGCGTCGCGCTCGGCGCGGTTTTGTTCGCAGGCGGCGCGCAGATCGTCGATCGAGTAGAGAAACACTTGCAGGCAATCTCCGATCCTAGGGTCAAAATCGCGCGGCATCGCCAGATCGAGAATGAACAGCGGCTTTTGATAGCGCTGCGGCTCGATGCGGCGGTAATCCTCGATTCGCACAATCGGCATTTCGGCGCCGGTTGTGCCCACCACCAGGTCGGCGGCGGCAAGCTGCGGAAAAAGCTGCTCCCACGGCAACGCCCGCGCGCCGCACTGCGCGGCCAGTTCGCGGGCGCGCTCATAGCTGCGATTGAGCACGGTGATGTCGCGGGCGCCCTCGTCGCGGAGATAGCGGAGCGTCTCCTCGCCCATTTCGCCCGCGCCGATCAAGAGCACGCGCTTATCGTCGAAGCGCTCAAAGATTTGGCTGGCGAAGTCGGCCACCGCCACGCTGGGGATGCTGACCCGTTTTTGATGAATGGCCGTTTCGGCGGCGACGCGCTTGGCCACGCGCAGGGCCGCCTGAAAGACGGCATGCGACAGCGGCCCGGCGGCATGCTCGTCGGTGGCCAATTGATAGGCCTGCTTGACCTGCGAAAGGATCTGCGGCTCGCCCACCACCATGCTGTCGAGACTGGCCGCGACGGTGAACAGATGTCGCACCACGTCTTCGCCCGTGCGCTCGAACAGGTCGTCGAACACATCGTGCAGCGGCACGTTGTGGAACCGCGCCAAGAACTCCGCCACCTGCTCATGGGTGGGGGCGGCGTCGCCCGTTTCCGCGGCGGTGTAGACCTCGATGCGGTTGCAGGTGGAGAGCAGCACCGCCTCGGCCTGGGGAAAATCGGCGCGAAAACGGCACAGCGCGTCGCGCGCCTGCGCGGGGCTGAACGCCAGCCGCTCGCGGCGCTCGACCGTGGCGTTGTGATGACTGCAGCCGATCATTTGCAGTCTCATCCGTGGCCCTCCGGGAGGAGAGCGCGCGCCGGCGGCGCGGCGGTCTTGTCACCGCCGCCGTGCCGCGTGTTCACCAACAGCGACACGCCAAGCGAGACCGCCAAAAACAAAAAGCTGGCCAGGGTGAGATAGGCCACCTTGCGCCCTTGCCGGGCCGGCTTGTAGACCACGCCAAACGCCACCGCCACCAGGAGCCAAGCCACCGTGAGCGTGGTGGTGAGCAGCACCGGATCGGTCCACGGCAATTGATCGACCTGCCGACCGTGGTTCACGGCGTTGAGCACGATGCCCGCCACCACGCCAATCACCAGCATGACGACCGACAGCAGAATGGCGCGGGTATTGAAGCGAGCGAGCCATTCGAGGCTGGGGAGTTGAAAATTGCGCGGCGGCGGGCGCTTGTGTTTGAGGCGGCGGGCCTGAATCAAGTACATCACGCCGGCGACGAAGGCCAGAATGACGGCGATCGCGCCCAACAGCAAAAACGCGCCGTGCATGGCGCCCCACCAGCGCGAGGCCTGGGTGGCCGAAAACGACGCGCGATCGGCCAAGAACTCGGCCACCCCGATCAAGGCCAGCACGATCGGCAAGATGAAGATGCCGATTGGGTTCTTGGTGTGATAGTACGTGAGATACAGATAAACGACCACCAGCCCCCAGGCGGCCATCAGATACCAATCGAACGCGCTCGATAGCGGCGTGGCATGCACGGTGTAACGATGGAACAGAAACAGCGTGTGGGCCAATAGCCCGGCGAGCGCGAAGCCGAGCATCAGCATGCCGCGCACCCCGCTGCGAAACCACAGCCGGGTGAGCTCCAGCGCCAGCGCCACCGTGTAGCTGGCCGCGAAGCAGACGACTTCCACATTGTGCAGCATTCGAGCTGTCCTCGCCGCTACTCGCTGCCGTCCAGACCGTACTCTTTAAGCTTCTTGTGCAGGGTGTTGCGGTTGATGCCCAACCGCGCCGCGGCCTTGATCTGCACATTGTCGCAGGCCGCCATCACCTGGGCGATCAGTTCCCGCTCGACGCGGTTGACGATCTTGCCATGCAGGTTCTCTTCGTTCGGTCCCGCCGCTGTCACCCCCTGTTGCACCAAATCTTGCGCCAACGATTCGACGTCCATCGGCCGAAAGCGACTGCTGCGCGGCGCCGACTTGCCGGTGACGGCCTCGGGCAATAGCTCGCAGGTGATCTCGTCTCCCGGCGCGAGCACCACCGCCCGCTCGATCACGTTTTGCAACTCGCGAACGTTGCCCGGCCAGTGGTAGTCTTGCAAGGCCTCGAGCGCCGGCCGTCCCAGATGCACCACATAGGTGTCGTTCGATTCGTTATAAACCTGCAAAAAGTGGGCGACCAGTTCCGGGATGTCCTCGCGCCGCTCGCGCAAGGGCGGCAGATGGAGCGACACCACATTCAATCGATAATACAGATCCTCGCGAAACCGCTCCGCCTCGACTTCTTCCATCAGGTCGCGATTGCTGGCGGCGATGACACGGGTATCGACGCGGATGGTTTGCGTGTCTCCCACGCGTTCGAACTCGCGTTCTTGCAGCACGCGCAACAGCTTGACCTGCAACTTGTGGGTGGTGGAGTTGATTTCGTCCAGAAACACGGTGCCGGTGTGCGCCGCCTCGAAGCGCCCGGTGCGGTTGTCGATGGCGCCGGTGAACGCCCCGCGCACATGGCCAAACAGTTCGCTTTCCAGCAGGCTCTCTGACAAGGCGCCGCAATTCACGCGCACATAGGGGCGCGTGGCGCGCGGACTCAGTTGATGAATCGCCTTGGCGATCAACTCCTTGCCGGTGCCGCTTTCGCCCAACAACAGCACGCGGCAGTTGCCGCGCGCGACGCGGCGGGTCATTTCGTACACCTTCAGCATCGCGGGGCTGGAGCCGATGATGCTGGGAATCGGCGGCCCAGTCGATTCGCTTTCCAGAGACGAATAGCCGCGGCTCATGGCGGGCCTTTGCGATGCGAAGTGAGGTTTGTCGGGCCGTGAACTGCGGACGGTGTGATTATTCTTGATGCGCGGGCGCGCCGGCGGCGGCCGGTTGTCGGCCCGCTTCCATGCTGTCGAGAATCGACGACAGCACGGCCTGTGTGCCGGCGTCGAGGGTTTCGCTGGCGTTGTAGCGCGCGTATTGCTGTTGCATTTGCGCGGTGGTGAGCAAGATGCCATAGCGGGCGACGCTCTCGCCAAACGATTTGGCGGCGGCCTCGCGCAGCGCGAGCGGTTCGACCACCTGGCTGGCGAACTCAACCAAGGCCGTCTGCGCCTCGGCGCTGCCGACCTGCGCCAAGGCCTGTCCGGCGGCGACGGTCAAATCGGGATCGTACAAGGCGGAGATCAGCGGCGCGTCGAGCGCCCGCAAGTCGAACAGGCCGCCGCGGCGCGCCATCTCGGACGCCCAGGCCATGGCCGCTTTGGCCTGCTCGGCGCGGCGCTGGCGATTGGGAGGCGCATAGCCGGCGTCGGCCGTCAGGCGGTCTAACTGCTGCTTGAGCGCGGCGCTATTGTGCGGGCGAATGATCGCCCGTGTGACGGGGTATCGCTTTTCCAAATTGCGAAAGCGCTCTTCATCGGACGGCGTGGCAATGGCCAGCGGAATGGCGGCCGTGCGCGGATCGTTTTTGAGCAGCACCACGCAATCGAGTATCTCCGGTCGCAAGATGCCGGCGTCGATGACGATGACCTGCGTGTCGGACGACTCAGCCGCTTGCTGGACCAGCGCCGTGCCGTCGGTGGCGGTGGCGACGTCGTAACCCATGCCGGCCAACAACCCGGCCAGCCTGCCCGCTTCTTGCTGCGAGTTGGCGGCAGCCACGGCGCGCGGCTGGCCGACGGTGGAGATGAACCAGGCGAGCGTGGTCGCCACCTGGCTCGACCCGGAAAACGCGAACGACGGTTGGAGCGCGGCCACCGCGGCCAGCGACGCAAACCGCGTCTCGCGATCGGCGGCGGCCAGTCCGCGAACGAGCGCCGACGGCGGACCACTGGCGGCCAGCAGACTGCGATCCCCCAGTTGTCCCAGTAGCTGCGCGGCCACGGTCGCCGCGCGCGGCAGATTGGCGACCAGCGCCTGATCGAGCGTCTCGGCCAAGAGTCGTCCGCCATCGGCGCCGAGTTGTTTGGCCATTCCATCCGAAAGCAGCGCCAGTGTCTGCCGCGGATCGGTCTGCGGCGGCAAGGTGTCGAAGTAGGTGACCAGCGCCAACTGCTGACGCGCATTGTGCCGCGGGCTGTCCGCCGGCGTCAGGCGATCGGCAGATCGAGCAGCAAGGGCGGCCAACTCGGCGCGGGCGGCCGCCGCAGTATACTGTCGCGGCTGGGTCTGTTCTTCTTCCACGTTCCAGTGCCACAAAGTCACGGCTGGCGCGCCTTGATCGTCGAGCGAGCCGGGCGGAATGTCTTTTCGACCGGAAAGGTAGCGCCGGGCAAGGTCTTCCAAAAAGTCGGCGCTCTCGGCCGCCGATGGGACGCGATGAACCATTGTCTCCAGCGCCGCGCGAGCGGCGTCGCGGGCGGCCCCCTCCTCGCCATGCGCCAGCGGCAACAGGCGGTCGATCGCGTCGCTGGCGTCGAGTCGAGCCAGCGCGGAGGCGGCCTCGGCCACGATTTCGGGGCGTAGCGCTTCGAGCGCGCCGACAAGCGGCGCCTTGGCATCGGCGCCCAGATGCACGATTGCCGCCATCGCGCCGCGGTGCGCGGTCGACTGCGCCGGATTGGCCAGCGTGGCCAAGAGCGGATTCACGACACTGGGGCCGACGATCCGCAGTTGTTCAATCGCCAGGGCCTGTTTGCCGGCGGATGGGTCGGCCAGTTGTTGGATCAATTCGGCGATGCGCTGTGGGTCTTGCACGTAACGCTCGCCCGCAGCGCGCAGTTGCGCGGAGAGCGCTTTGCCTTCGTCGCACGATAGCGCGATCTTGATGAAGGTGGCCATGCCAAACTCGCCCAACAACTGGGCGGCGGTCGCGTCGTCGGGGGGCGCGGCCGCCAGCTTGGCGAACAACGGCTTGGCGGCGTCGGCGCGATCGAGTTCGACCAGCAGCGTGATCGCGCGCAGCAACTCGCTGGGGGTGGTCGGATTGGTTTCGAGCACCGCCTGCACATTCAGGTCGTTGGCCGGCGCGGTCGCGTCTTGAGCGCGCGCGAAAGCGGTGCTGTACAGCAATACGAGCATCACCGCAACACGCTTCATATCGCGACCTCCGTCGGCGCTTCGGCCGCCAACTTCTGGCGCCAACGCGTCAGTTGCGCCTCGACCTGCGCCGGCGCCGTCGAGCCGTAGCTGACAAAAGCGTTCACCGTGTTCTCGGCGCCGAGCACGCCATACACGCCGTCGTCGATCGCCGGGTGCGCCTCGCGAAAGTCGTCCAGCGGCAACTTGGCCAGCGGCAGGTTCTTGTCCATCGCCGCGCGGACCAGCGTGCCCACAATCTCGTGCGCCGAGCGCTGCGGCACACCGCGGGCAATGAGGTATTCCATGAGCGTGGTCGCGTCCAGGTAGCCGCGCTCCAGCCGTTCGGCGATGGCCGAGCGGTTCAATTCGGCGCCCGCCACGACCGGAATGGCGATCTCCAGGCAGGCCAGCACGGTGTCGAAGCTATCGAACACGCGCTGCTTGTCTTCTTGCAGGTCGCGGTTGTAGGCCAGCGGCAAGCCCTTCACCAGCACCAGCAGCGCTTGCAGATTGCCAATGACGCGGGCGGTCTTGCCGCGCGTCAGTTCCAGCGTGTCGGGGTTGATCTTTTGCGGCATAATCGAACTGCCGGTGCAGAACGCCTGCGGCAACTTGATGAAGTTGAACTCGCTGGTCGACCACAAGATCCACTCTTCGGCCCAGGTGCTGAGATGTTCGGAAACGAGCGTGCAGCAAAAAGCGAACTCCAGGGCAAAGTCGCGGTCGCTCGAAGCGTCGATGCTGTTGGCCGCCACGCCTGCAAATCCCAATAGTTCGCAAGTCCGCTCGCGGTTGATCGGCAGCGTGGTGCCCGCCACGGCGGCGCAGCCCAAGGGGAGCGTGCTCACGCGGCGGCGGCAATCGGCCAGTCGCTGGCGGTCGCGCTCCAGTTTTTCGCAGTAGGCCAGCCAGTAGTGGGCGGCCAGCACCGGTTGGGCCCGTTGCAAATGGGTGTAAGCGGGCAGGATGCAGCCGGCATCGCGGTCTGCCCGGCCGACGAAGGCGGCCTGTAGCTCGCGGAGCCGATCCGATAGCAGGTCGATGGCGTCGCGCAGCCAGAGCCGCAAATCGGTCGAGACCTGATCGTTGCGGCTGCGGGCGGTGTGCAGCTTGCGGCCGGTGTCGCCCAGCCGGTCGATGAGCGCCCGCTCGATGTGCATGTGGATGTCTTCGAGCTCGGTGCGGAACTCGAAGCGGCCCGCCGCGATCTCCTCGCCAATGGCGGCCAGAGCGGCCTCGATCTGTTGGCGTTCGGCCGTGGAGATCAGCCCCACCTCGGCCAGCATCGTGGCATGGGCAATGGAGCCTTCGATGTCGTGCCGGTAGAGTCGGCGATCGTAGCTGATGCTTTCGGTGAAGGCCTCGACGCGGCGGTCGGTGGCCTCGGCGAAAACACCGCTCCAAGACTTTTTGGCCACGGCGAGGCGCTCGGGGGGAGGAGACAGCGAGGCGGGAAACCCCTACAACCTTTTCACAGTAAAAAGCTTACGTCACAGTGTCAATTGGCTGCCGGCGGCCGATTGCCTAGAAAGTGAACGCGCCGCCTAGTTTGCGGGCAGCGGCATAAGTGGTTGTCGGCATTGATGTAACAACTTGTGACTGCCTCATGATTTCCACGGTCGCGCCGGACCACGCTGCGGCTGTGGCCGTCATCGGCTAAGTGCCAGCAGGACCATCAAATCAAGGCTGGCTCTTCCGGGGCGAACAACGGGTATGGAACTGCTGGCCGGCATCGTTCTCGATCTGTTGGTTGTGCCGTTCCTCGAAATCGCTTTCGAGGTGGTTGTGCGCACCGTATATCGGGCGATCATGTCAGTCGTCAGTGTGATGCTCGCGGGGTTCAAGCGGATCGCGCGCAGTGTAAGAGCGGTCTGCAAGGGCGTACCATGACGGGATGAGCGACAACCCGTATCAGGCGCCCGCTCCTCTGGTCGTCGAGCGACCGACTGTTGAGCCTGTGGTTCGAGGACTCCAGTTCATTGGATTTGGACTAGTGCTCTGTTCGTATCGGCTGATTTTGTGGATTTATGGGGACACATTGGCAAATGTCGATCCAGAACTGATCGGCGTCGTTGTGGTGACCAACTATGTCGCCCGGCTCGGCCTGGCAGTGATCGGTATCGGTTTGTTGCTGCTGCTCGCTGCGGCAGTGCTGCGTTTGCGCCGTCGACTGCAGGAAGTGACTGACCGCGACAAAAAGCCGGCGCACCCGCTAAATGCTCCCGGCGATTTCTATGTCGAGAATGGATACTGTATCGCCTGCCACGCGCCAGAACACGAAGCGCCAGATTTGATGTCGTCTGACGCCGCCGAGCACTGCTACTCCAATCGGCAACCCAAGACGCCAGACGAGTTGCAACGGGCGATCATGGCTGTGGCGGTGGGATGCTGCGGCGCGGTGCGCTATGGGGGGCAGGATCAGCACATCATTAAGCAGCTTAGCGAATTGCGCGCCGCTGACTTCTGCGATCACAGCCGGTCTGGCTGCCAACAACGCGGGACGCAGGCGCCGCTTTCGTGAGTTGGCTGTTGTAAGCCGCCCGTGCCGGGTCGCGGCCTTAGCCAACCGGCATTAGTATCCGCTTTTCCTCATCCTTGAGCGGTCTGCCTCGGCGTGCTATCGTCAGGAAATTTTGCACACCCGCCGCCGCTGCCTGCGCCGGACGCCATCGCCCCCTGGCGCCGCGCCTTCGGTCAAGTCGTTCCCCCGGATGAGGTTCTTCCGTGCCTAAACGCGCCGATCTTCGCAAGATTCTCTTGATCGGGTCTGGCCCCATCGTGATTGGCCAGGCCTGCGAGTTCGACTACTCCGGCACCCAGGCCTGCAAGGCCCTGCGCGAGGAAGGGTACGAGGTGATCCTCGTCAATTCGAACCCCGCCACCATCATGACCGACCCCAACATGGCGGACCGCACCTATATCGAGCCCTTGACCTGGGAGATGGTTGCCAAGGTGATCGAGGCCGAGCGCCCCGACGCGCTGCTGCCGACCCTCGGCGGACAAACGGGGCTGAACCTGGCGATGGACTTGGCCCGCCACGGCGTGCTGGAGCGGTTTGGCGTCGAGATGATCGGCGCCAACCCGGCCGTGATCGAAAAGGCCGAAGCCCGCGACCAGTTCAAACGGGCGATGGAAAAGATCGGGCTGGAAGTGTGCCGCGGGGAGACGGTCCACAGTCTGGACGAAGCCCGCAAGCTGATCCAGGAGATCGGCCTGCCTTGCGTGGTGAGGCCCAGCTTCACCATGGGCGGCAGTGGCTCGAGCATCGCCTACAACCGCGACGAGTTCGATCAATTGGTGGGCCGCGGGCTCGACGCCTCGCCCATCACCGAGGTGCTGATCGAAGAATCGATCATCGGTTGGAAAGAGTACGAGATGGAGGTGATGCGCGACGTTGACGACAACGTGGTGATCATCTGCTCGATCGAAAATTTTGACCCGATGGGGGTCCACACCGGCGACTCGATCACCGTGGCGCCCGCCATGACGCTGACCGACAAAGAGTATCAGCGCATGCGCGACGCTTCGCTGGCGGTGATCCGCGAGATCGGCGTCGAGACGGGGGGCTCGAACATCCAGTTCGCCATTCATCCACATACGGGGCGGATGATCGTGATCGAGATGAACCCGCGGGTCAGCCGCTCGTCGGCATTGGCCTCCAAGGCCACCGGCTTTCCAATCGCCAAGATCGCCGCCAAGCTGGCGGTGGGCTATCGCCTGCACGAACTGCCCAACGACATTACCCGCGAGACGATGGCCTGCTTCGAGCCGACCATCGACTATGTGGTGACCAAGGCGCCGCGGTTCGCCTTTGAAAAGTTCCCCGAGGCCGACTCCACTCTGATGACGCAGATGAAGAGCGTCGGCGAGACGATGGCCATTGGACGCACCTTCAAGGAGTCGCTGCAAAAGGCGCTGCGCGGGCTGGAAGTCGGCAGCTTTGGCTTTGGCTGCGACAACAAAGACCGCTGGGGCCGCGCCGATCAGCCCAGCATCGAGGAGATTCGCTCCAAGCTCTCCATCCCCAACGCCGATCGCGTGTGGTTCATTCGCTACGCCTTCAAGGCGGGCATGAGCGCCGACGAAGTACACGAGCTGACCAAGATCGACCCCTGGTTCCTCGACAACCTGCACGAAATCTTCGAACTGGAAGAAGAACTGCGCGCCACGGCCGGGCTGGCCGCCTGTGGCGACGCGCTGTTGCGCAAAGCAAAGCGATTTGGCTTTTCAGACCGCCAACTCGGCCACATCTGGGACATGCCCGAGATGGAAGTGCGCGCGGAGCGCAAACGGCGGGGCATCGTGGCCACGTTCAAATCGGTGGACACCTGCGCGGCCGAGTTCGAGGCGTATACTCCGTACTACTACTCGACCTACGAGGATGAAGACGAAACTCCCGCCAAGCAGCCCGGTAAGAAGCGGGTGATGATCCTCGGCGGCGGGCCCAACCGCATTGGCCAAGGCATCGAGTTCGACTACTGCTGTTGCCATGCCAGCTTTGCGCTGCGCGAACTGGGCATCGAGTCGATCATGGTCAACTCGAATCCCGAGACGGTCAGCACCGACTACGACACCAGCGACTTGCTGTTCTTTGAACCACTGACCACCGAGGACGTGCTGAACATCTTCGACCGCGTGCAACCCGACGGCGTGATTGTGCAGTTTGGCGGGCAGACGCCCCTCAATCTGGCCCGCGCGCTGGAGACCGCCGGCGTGCCGATCATCGGCACCAGCGTCGACACGATCGACGACGCCGAGGACCGCGAGAAGTTCGCCCGGCTGCTCAAGCGGCTAGGGCTGTCGCAACCGGCCAACGGCATCGCGCGCACGATGGTGGAAGCCCGCGCCGAGGCGGCGAAGATCGGCTTTCCGGCCTTGGTGCGACCGAGCTTTGTGCTGGGGGGCCGCGCCATGGAGATTTGCTACGACAACTCACAGTTAGAGAAATTCGTGGCCGAGGCGTTCGTCGTCGCCCAAGGGCAGCCGGTGCTGATCGATCGCTTTCTGGAAGACGCCATCGAGGTCGATGTCGATTGCATCAGCGACGGCGAGCGGACCATCGTGGCCGGCATCATGGAGCACATCGAAGAGGCGGGGGTCCACTCGGGAGACTCGGCCTGCTCGATTCCGCCGTTCAGCCTGCCAGCGGGCGTGATCGAAAACATTAAACAGGCCACCCGCGCCCTGGCGGTGCAGATGCAGGTGCGGGGGCTGATGAACATTCAGTACGCCGTCAAGCGCGAGGACGGCCAGCAGAACGTCTACGTGTTGGAGGTGAACCCCCGCGCCAGCCGCACCGCCCCGTTTGTCTCCAAGGCCACGGGCATGGAGCTAGCCAAGGTGGCGGCCAAGGTGATGGCGGGCGTGTCGCTGGCCGAGCAAGGGATCGAGGCCGAGTCGGCGCCGCGCGGCTTCTCGGTCAAGGAGAGCGTCTTTCCGTTCGTCAAGTTTCACGGCGTCGATATCGTGCTGGGCCCCGAGATGCGCTCGACCGGTGAGGTGATGGGGGTGAGCGAGACGTTTCCGATCGCGTTCGCCAAAAGCCAACTGGCGGCCGGCGTGGTGCTGCCCACCGAGGGGAACATCTTTTTGAGCGTGTCGACACGGACCAAACCGCAGATCGTGGCGATCGGCCAACGACTGGCGGCCTTGGGTTACAAACTGCTGGCCACCAGCGGCACCGCCAAGCTGTTGGCGCAGCACGGCATCGCGGTCGAGACGGTGAAGAAACTGCAAGAAGGGCATCCCAGCCTGCTCGACTATCTGATCAACGGCAGCGTGCAACTCATCATCAACACCCCCAGCGGCAAGGGGGCGCGGACCGACGAGGGGCGAATTCGCGCCGCGGCGGTGCAGCATGGTGTGCCGTGTTGCACCACCATTCAAGCGGCCGAGGCGGTGGTGCGAGCAATGGAGGCGCTGCGCCAAGGCGAGATGGGGGTGCAGGCGATGCAAGACCGCTTCCCGCGCTTCGCGCAGCAAGCGACCGCGTGACTCGGTAAGCCAAGATGCCGTGACCCCTCACGCCAGAATGTCGTGCAAAACGTGGCCATGCACATCGGTCAGCCGCATGTCGCGTCCGCCAAAGCGGTAGGTCAGCCGCGTGTGATCCATGCCCAATAGGTGCAGCATGGTGGCGTGCAGGTCGTGGATTTCGACTTTGTTCTCGATGGCGTAGTAGCCGTATTCGTCGGTGGCGCCGTAGATCGTGCCCCCCTTTACGCCGCCGCCGGCCAGCCAGAGGCTAAAGCCAAAGGGGTTGTGGTCTCGCCCATCGGCGCCTTGTGCCATTGGCGTGCGGCCAAACTCGCCGGCCCAGACCACCAGCGTTTGGTCGAGCAGTCCGCGACTCTTGAGGTCTTGCAGCAAGCCGGCGATGGGGCGGTCGGTGGCGAGCGCGTTCTTCTCGTGCCCTTCTTTCAGGTTGGAGTGCTGATCCCAGCGGTCGGCGGCCAGCTTCTGGCACAATAGCTCGACAAACCGCACGCCGCGCTCGACCAGGCGCCGCGCCACCAGGCATTGCCGGCCAAACACCTCGGTCTCCGGCCGGTCGATGCCGTACAGCTTGAGCGTCTCGGCGCTCTCGTCGGCAAAGTCCATCAGGTCGGGCACGGCGGTCTGCATGCGAAACGCCAGTTCGTAGTTGGCGATGGCGGCTTCGAGCGCGTCGCTGGGGCCAAAGCGCTGGCCTGCCTCGCGGTCGAGCGCGTGCATCAGATCGAGCTTGGCGCGCTGCGCGTCGACCGTGGCCTCTTGCGGCGCGAGGTCGGCCACCGGCTGCGGGCCGTGCTGGAACATTGAACCCTGATAAGCCACCGGCAAAAAGCCGCTGCCAAAACAATCGAGCCCGCCCGGCGGAATCAGGCCGCTCCCCAACACGACAAAGCCGGGCAAGTTTTGACACTCGCTACCCAGGCCATAGGTGGCCCAGGCGCCCATGCTGGGGCGGCCTTGCTGGCCGTGCCCGGTGTGAATGAAGTAGTTGGCGTTGGTGTGCTCGCTGAAGTTGGCGACCATCGAGCGGACGACCGCCAGATCGTCGACATGCTGGGCGACATGCGGAAACAGATCGCTGACCGGGATGCCGCTCTGCCCGTACTGGTGGAACTGCCAGGGAGACTTGAGCACCGTGCCGACGTTGTCGAACTGGGTGGGCTGAACCTTCATCTTGATGGGCTGACCGTGCTCGCGATCGAGCCGCGGCTTGGGGTCGAAGGTGTCCATCTGCGACGGGCCGCCATCCATGAACAAGAAAATCACGCTCTTGGCCTGGGCCGGGTAGTGCGTGGGGCGCGGCGCAAAGGGACTGGCGGCGGCGGCCAACGCGCCGGTCTCGGCGGCCAGTGAGGCGAGCGCCACGGCGCCAAAGCCATTGGCGCAGCGGGCCAACATTTGGCGGCGCGAGAGAGTCGGCGATGGAAAGCAGCCACAGTGCATTGAAGTGTCTGGCGGGTTTTCTGGTTCCCTCGCCCCACGTGCGGGGAGAGGTCCGGCCGATAGGCCGGATGAGGGGTCTTCTTACTGGATGAACACAAACTCCTTGACGTTGAACAGCACATGCGCCAGTTCGGCGAGTGCGGCTTGCTCTGAATGTTGCGCCTGCCGGGCCTGCAAGAACTGCTCGGCGGCCGACAGTTCTTCCTCGCTGGGCGCGCGGGCAAACGCCAACTCGTACATCGCCGCGATTCGCTCGCTCGCCTGCGACATCGGCATGGCCAAGATCCGCTGGGCGAAATACTCGGCTTGCTCGGCGACGAACGGGTTGTTGAGCAAGCTGAGCGCCTGCGCCGGCACGTTCGATACGCTGCGCCGGCCGATGGTAGTGAACGGCGTGGGATAATCGAACGCCAACAAGAATGGCGGCAAGAAGTTGCGGCGCAGATTGAGATAGATACTGCGGCGGTTGCCGCCATCGAGCGGTCCCGATTGCTCCGGCCGCCCGCGTCCTTGCATGAACTCGGTGAGGTGTGGCGGCACGCTCGGCCCGCCGATCGTGGAATCTAGCCGGCCGGAGACCGCCAGCAGGGCGTCGCGGACGCTCTCGGCCTCCAGTCGTCGAATCGGCATCCGATGCAGCAGCTTGTTCTGCGGATCGATCGAAGCCAACTCGGGGCGCGCGGCGCTCGACATTTGATAAGCGCTCGACAGCAGCAGCAGGCGATGCAGTTGCTTGATCGACCAGCCTTCGCGCACGAACAGCGTGGCTAGGTGATCGAGCAATTCGGGATGCGTGGGCGGCTGACCCATCGCGCCGAAATCGTCTGGGGTCGAGACAAGGCCTTCTCCAAAATGATGCTTCCAAACGCGATTGACCAGCACGCGCGCGACGAGCGGATTAGTCGGATCGACCAGCCGGCGCGCCAGTTCCAGGCGTCCGCTGCCGCTGATGGGGGCGGGTTGATTGTCGCCGGACAGCGCCTCCAGATTGCGGCGCGGCGCCTCGGCGCCAAGGTTCTTGTGGTTGCCACGAATGAAGATCCGCTCGTTCTCGCCCGTACCGTCGGCCATGGCCAGCGCTTGGCGCGGCACGGGGAGCGCCGCCTCGAGCGATTCTCGCCGCGCGACCAGTCTGGCCTGCTCGGCCACCAGCGATTCGGCGCCCGGCACGGCGGCCACCGCGCGGGAGAGGGCCGGCCTGACCCACGCCACCAGATCGGCAGCGGTCTCTTCGCCGGCCAGTATGCGGGCGATCAATCGCTCGTACGCTTCGCGGAGCGCGGCGAGCG
The DNA here is from genome assembly GCA_019694455.1 of Pirellulales bacterium. Classification (NCBI taxonomy): domain Bacteria; kingdom Pseudomonadati; phylum Planctomycetota; class Planctomycetia; order Pirellulales; species Pirellulales bacterium. Next base: position 8,728 of record JAIBBY010000021.1, on the reverse strand, counting down.
AAGCGATGCCGGTGTCGGCCGCCAGCGCGTGGATCGGGGCGCTGGTGGCCGGGACGGCCAACTCACCATCGGCGGCGGCGACGCGCATCAAGGCCAGATAGCCATCGTCCTCATCGAGCAATTCCAGATACGCTCGATGCCCAATCCATTTGCTCACGTCCTGCACATGCCACCGGGCCCGCGAGCTGGCGGGCTTGATTCCCAGTCCGCCATAGATGGGATACTGAATCAGCTGCAGGCCGTCGACGATCAGTCGCACCCGCCCCGACGTGCCCGCCAAGAGATACAAGAATTTTGGCTTTTCGATCGTGAAGGTCGGCGAGCGGAGCGTGCCTCGCAGTTTGCCCGCCAGCCGGCCGCTATGCGCCGCTGGCAGCGACAGATGACCCTCGGCCGGTGCGGGGCCAGCGCCGAACGCCTGCCCGCTGGCGACCCAGTCGCCCCAGTCAGCGCGAGTGAACGAGGCGATTTCGACCGCGTCAGCCGGTGGATTAGCTTGGCTGGCCGTCTTGAGTCGTTCGGCGATTTTGTTTCGCTCGGCGGCAAACTGATCGACGCTGGCGTCGGCGGCAAGCGCCGAGAGCGCCCCCCAAGCATACAGCGGATCGGCGGGGTCAGCGGCGGCGCGCTGCGTCGCCTCGTCGGTTGCCAGCGCCGCAAAGACAGTCGCCGCCCACTCAGTCGCATGCTGGCGCGCCGCGTCGCGCAGCCGCGCGGCATGTTGGCGCTCGTCGGCCGCCAACGACTCAAGCTGCGCCAGATGCGGCGCGAAGACGCCGGGCAGATCGATAAACGCCTGATCGTAGCGCGAACTTTGCAGATAACCGGCCAGGCCGTAATAGTCTTGCGTCTTGATCGCGTCGAACTTGTGATCGTGGCAGCGGGCGCAGGCGATCGTCAGGCCAAGGAACGCCTTGCCGAACACATCGATCTGATTGTCGATGCGGTTGGCCTCGTCGGCGCGCACGTCGACTGGCGAATGGGTCGACTCGCCGAGGAACCAATAGCCCGTGCCGATCACCGATTCGTTGATGCGCTCGGCCTCGTTCACGCGCGGCGTCGGCAGCAGGTCGCCCGCCAGGTGCTCCAGCACAAACTGATCGTAGGGCACATCGGTGTTGAAGGCGCGAATCACATAGTCGCGATAGCGATAGGCGTTTGGTATGTCGCGATCGAACTCATGCCCATACGTTTCGGCGTAACGAACCAGGTCGAGCCAATGTCGCCCCCAGCGCTCGCCATAGTGGGGCGAGGCGAGCAGTCGCTCAACGACCTGCTCATAGGCTTGTGGCGACTCGTCGGCCAGAAACGATTGAATCTCGTCCGGCGTGGGAGGCAGGCCAATCAAATCGAAGGTCACTCGCCGCAAGAGCGTTCGCTTGTCGGCCGGTGGGTTGGGCGCAACGCCGGCGGACTCGAGCCGCGCCAAGAGAAAGCGATCGACCGACGTGCGCGACCAGCCGGCGGTTTGTGGCTTGGGCGCCGGCGGATCGGTGATCGGTTGCAACGACCAGTGCTGGGCGCGCTGGGCAAGATCGAACGCCTTCGCCGGCGCCGCGCTGGCCGTGGCGGCTTCCGCCGGCCAGGGAGCGCCGCGCCGCACCCACTCGGTCAGCGCGTCGATCTCCGCCGCTGGCAATTGCGACTTGGGGGGCATCTGATAGGTGTCGCCGTAGCGGATCGCGTCGACCAGCAGGCTCTCGTCGGGCTTGGCAGGCACGAGCGCCGGGCCGGTGTCGCCGCCCGTCAGCGCGGCGGCGCGCGAGTCGAGTCGCAAGTTGCCCTTTTGCTCACTGGCGCTGTGACACTCGTGGCAGCGGGCGACCAGAATGGGACGCACGTTGTTTTCGAAGAACTCGATATCGGCCGGTTCGAAGCGCGGCGCGCTATCGTCGCCTCGCGCCGCGCCCCCCAGCGCCGCGCAGAGCGCCAGCGCGCTCAGCGGTAGCCAACGTAGAACAGTTCGCGACATCGACGGCTCGCGCGACGGTTGCAGGCGGTGCGACTGCCACCATTACAAACGCCACGGCGGCCACTGTCTATGGTTTGCGGCCCGGCGAGCCGACCCGCTCGACGATAATCCGATCGGGGCCGACTTCATCGCCGTTGGCGACCGCGACGGCGCGAATCGCCGCCGGTCCCGCCGCGATCGGAGCCAAAGTGAATCGCGCGGTCTCCGCGTCTTCGATCGCTAGCTCTTGATGCGCTGCGCCCACATTCAGTGCGACCGTGCCGCTGACGCGGCGCGGCAACTCGACGGTCACCTGATAATCGCCGGCCAAGCCAAAATCCACTTCCCACTGGCCGATGGTGTCGCGAGTCCACTTTTGGTCGCCGGCGCGCCAATCTTGCGGGGTGAGGGTCGCGGGGTTCTCGTGCGGCGTGCCGAGCACAGGACGCACCGGCGCGTAGCTATGCTCGGCGCCCACGTCGGCTAGCCAGGCGTCGTACTGTTGTTTGAGATCGGCGACGATCTCGGGCTCGCTAGCGGCGACGTTGTGCAATTCGTACGGGTCGTCGGCGATGCGATAGAGTTCAAACTGCTCTGGCAGGGCGAGCGCGTCGTCGCGGCCGGGATCGATCCGCAGCAGCTTCCACTCGTTCGAGCGAGCGGCAAACCCTCGATAACGCTCTGGCGCGTCGCCCCGATGCCACTGAAAGAAGAGCGTTCGCTGCGGCAGGTCTGTCGCCGCTCCTTGGAGCAGCGGCGCCAGGCTCACGCCGTCGAACTGCGCTTGCGGCCGACAATCGGCAAACTCCAGGAGCGTGGGCGTCAGGTCGATATGCGCGGCGACCGACTCGACCTTGCGCGGCGCGAGTGTGCCCGGCCAGCGCACCAGGCACGGCACGCGGATGCCCCCCTCGTACACGGTTCCTTTGCGCCCCTTGAGACCGCCGACATACCGCGCCTGCTGCGGGCCGTTGTCGGTCATAAAGATCACCACCGTGTTCTCGCGGGCGCCAAGTTGATCGAGGCGCGATAGGAGCCTGCCCACGTTGTCGTCGATATTGGTCACCATGCCGTACACGCGGGCCAGTACGTCGGCATCGAGCTTTTTGTCTGGCGGATTGCCGATTTGAGGCTGCGCCGCGGGATCGATGTTGGCATAGCGCAGGCGATCGGCGTCTGGCACCTCCAACGGCACATGGGGCGCATTGAACGCCAGATAGCAAAACCAAGGCTCCGCGCCGGTCGCATGCTGGGCGATGAAGCGTTCCGCCTCGCGCGTGATGACGTCGCTCACATACCCCTGTTGTTTTTCAAGCTGTCCATTGCGAAAGAGAATGGGATCGAAGTAGCTGCGCCCGTCGCGCGCGTCCGACGCCTGACCAATGCCGCCGCCGCGATGCACCAGCGACGTTTGAAACCCCTGATCCATGGGCCGCAGCGGATAGTTGTCTCCCAGATGCCACTTGCCAAAAATGCCGGTGGCGTAACCTGCGGACGCGAGGTGCTCGGCCAGCGTAACCTCGGCGGCGCGCATCATCGCCCGGCCGTGATAGGTGTCGGTGACGCCGGTGCGATAGTTGTAACGGCCGGTGAGCAGGCTGGCGCGTGTCGGCGCGCAAACGGGGGAGACGTAGAAGCGCGTCAATTCGACCGATTCACTTGCCAATCGATCGAGCGCCGGGGTGTGAATCAGCGGATTGCCGTGCGCGCCCAGATCGCCATAGCCTTGATCGTCGGTGATGATCAATAGAATGTTGGGGCGCTCGGCCGCGCGGGTCTGCTGCGATAGCAAACAAACGGCCAACCCAAGCAGCGTCAGCCAGCGATACATAGTCGCTCCCATCCTGCGGGTTTGGGTCGATAGCGCATGCCGACGACATCAACCTCTGTCGTCAGACCGCCGAAGTCACTTGGCTGCGGCGGGAGTGTTCTCGACCACGCGCGTTAAAAAGCCATCGAGCCGATCGGCGATGCGCTGCCGATTGTAGTCGGTCTCCGCCGCGATGCGACCTGACTCGCCGAGACTCTTGCGCAGCTCATAGTCTTGAGCCAAGCGCAAACAGGCGTCACGGGCCGCCGCCACATTGCCGGGCGAAACCACCAGTCCGCAGCCCGCGCGCTCGACGCGCCGCGCCGGCTCGCCATCGGCGATCAGCAGAATCGGCAAGCTGGAGGCCATCGCTTCATAGATTTTGCTCGGCACCGCGCCCGGTATGCTCATCCCCAGGCTAATAAAGGCCACATCGGAGGCGGCCAATAGCGCCGGGACGCGCTCGCGCGGTTGCGGGCCCACGATGCGCGCGCGCGTGATCCCTTCCTCGCGAATGCGGCGCTCGAGCACCTCGCGGGCCGGTCCGTCGCCAACCATCAAGAACCGGCCGGGCATGTCGGCGGGCCACTGTTGCGCGATGTCGAGCAGTTGATCCAGCCCTTGCGCCAAGCCCAACAGACCGGCATAAGTGAACACTGGCCCCGGTTCGTCGCCCAACAGGTCGCGCACGTCGCCATCGACCGCTTGTTTGCCAAATCGCTCTGGCGCGACGCCATTGGTGATGACTTCGTTGGGAGTTTCCGGCGCGCGCTTGCGTATGGCCGCGATGATCTCCTCGGATTGGCCGGTGATCGCCGCCGCGTTGCGATACAGCGACAGCTCCAATCGCTCGGCCATGCGCGCGGCCATGCCCGGCTGCAGCACACCCATGCGGATCGCCGACTCGGGCCACAGGTCGCTGACATTGAACACATAAGGACACTTCCAGCGCCAGGCCAGGTAGCGCGCCGCGTAGCCGATGAACAGCGGCGGCGACTCGACGAGCATGACATCTGGCCGTTGGCAGCGTTTGGGGCCGTACCAAGAGGCGCTCAGCACAAACGAGAAGTAGGAGAACAACCGTTTGATGAAGCCGGTCTTGGCCGGATAGAGCGGCACGCGCACCGTGCGGATGCGCCCCACCGTTTCTTCAACGCAGCGCCACGGAGAGTAATCGCCGATGATCTTGCCGGTGGGATAGTTCGGCAGCGCGGTCAAAGCTTCGGCCTGCCAACCGCGATCAATCAGGCGCTCGCCCAATTCGGAAAGCCGCACCTGGGGCGCGCCCATTTCCGGGGGGAAGTATTGCGTCAGAAAGAGTATCCGCATGTCGCTCTTCGTCGCGCGAATCGCCTCCCCGCGGTCCGCTTCCTTTCGTCAATTCGCCGGCCGGGCGACCCAGCCCAGTCCGTGATATTCCGCGCGTGTGTCGATGTTTTGTTCCGCCCGCACCAGGTCGATCACGCATTGATCGGGCCGCGCTTGCTCTAGCGCCGTCTTGGCCGCCGGTAGCCGATTGCCAATAACCAGACATTCGGCCCAGGCCAGCATCTCGGCCAGGTCGGTGGTCACCAGCCTGTCGGCGGTTGGCAACCGCTTTTCCACGTAAGTCTTGTTTTCCCCCAATAGTTCCGCAACCACCACATTGGGATCAAAGATCCGCAGCTCAAAACCATTTTCGACCAACATCTGCGCCAAGAGCACCAAGGGGCTCTCGCGCAGGTCGTCGGTCGATGATTTGAACGATAAACCGACCATGCCGATCTTGCGGCGCTGGCGCTCGGCGATCAATCGAAAGCCCTGCTCGATCTGCTGCCAGTTGCTCTCGTCGATCGAGTTGAGCATGGGCAGATCCAGCACTTGCTGTCGGCCATAGCCCAGTATCGCGCGCAGATCCTTCGGCAGGCAGGAACCGCCATACGCATAGCCCGGCTTGAGGTAGTAACGCGACAGGTTCAGCTTTTCGTCGTGACAAAAGATGTCCATCACGCGATGACTGTCGATGCCGGCCGCTTTGCAAAGCCGCCCTATCTCGTTGCCAAAGACCACCTTGACCGCGTGGAACAGATTGCACGAATACTTGATGATTTCCGCTTCGCGCCGCGGGACCACGAATAGCGCGGCCGGCAACTCGGCATAGAGCGCGCGCAGGGCGGCGGCGTCCGCCTCGCTCTCGGCGCCAATCACGGTGAACGGCGGGCTTTGGTAATCGGCCAGCGCCGTCCCCTCGCGCAAGAACTCGGGATTGACCAGCACCCGAAAACCTTCCCCTTCACGTTTGCCCGAGGTCTCGCTCACGATCAGGGCGCATTGTTCGGCGGTGCCCGGCAGGATCGTGGAGCGAATCACAACGTCGTGCGTGCCGGGCTTGTTCGCCAGCACGCGGCCGATCGACTTGCACACCTGGTACAAGCGCGAATAGTCGGGCGCGCCAGACGGCTGGCCCGGCGTGCCGACGCAGATGAACGAGGTGTCGGCGGCGTCCACGGCGGCGGCCACGTCGGCGGTGGCGCTCAGTCGGCCGGCGGCGACCATGTCGCGCGCCAGCTCGCCGAGCCCCGGTTCGACAAAGGTGATCTCGCCGCGGTTGATCGCCTCAACCTTTTGCGGCACGATCTCGACGCCAATCACCCGATGCCCTGCCCGTGCCAGGCAGCAGGCCGAGACCGAACCGACATAGCCCAGGCCAAACAACGCGATCACGCGGCCCGAGGTGGAGGTGGGGGCTGTGGGGCTAGCGGACATCAGTGCGCACCAGCGTGTTCGGGCTCGAGCGGCGGAGCGGCATGGGGCGGCAATTGTCGCAGTTGTTCCAGCCAGTTGGCAATGATCCGCGACCAGGAAAGGTTTTGCTGAATGAAGCGCACGCCGTTTTGCCCCAACCGATCGCGAAGTTCTGGTTGGTCGGCCAGCCGGCGAATGGCGGCGGCCAATTCGCTGGGCGAGTCGGGGGGCGCGCAAAGACCGCAATCGTGCTCTATGAGCAGATCGGCCGCCTCACCACGGCCCGAATGCAGCACCGGCACCCCGCAGGCCAACGGCGGAAACGTCTTGGAAAGCCGCATCTTCTCCGCGGTTTCGATGTCTTTCATCACCACCAGCGAAGAGTAGGTGATCGACATCAAACGCGGCATCTCGGAGAAGGGCGAATCGCCAAACAGCACGTTGTTCAGGCCATAGATGCGCGCCATGCGCTTGAGATTCTCGCGCACCGGCCCTTGTCCGACGAGCAAGATCACAATGTCGTCGCGATCGGTCAGTTTGCGCGCGGCCTCGATCAAGACCTCCAGGCCGTGGTAATAAGCGTGGGTGCCGGCATACACAAAGGCCTTCTTGCCGAGCACGCCCATGCGGCGCGCGTATTCTTCGTCGTAGGGAAGCGGCTTGAGGACGGCGGTGTCGGCGCCGTTGGGCAAGAAGGTCAGTTTGCGGCGCGGAATCCCGCGCTCGACATAGTAGTCGATAAAGCGATGCGTCACGGTGGCCACGGTCCACGATTGCCGCATGAACAGGTTTTCCATCATCACTGCGATGGAGAGCAACAGCCGCGCGCCAATAAAGCCCAGTTGCTTGGCGGAGTCGGCCTGTAGGTCGGGAATGTTGTAGACATACGGCACGCCGCGAAACCACTTCATCAACACGCCGGCGATGCCGAGCGAGATGGGTTGCGACTCGACGAACAACACATCGACCCGCGGCATGAACAGCAGGTAACACGTGGCTGTGAATGTGAACGAAAGATAGTTGGCCAACCGCCTGAGGAACTTACGCCCTGTCGCCGGATAGAGCCATACCCGCTGCACTTCGATCCCATCGATCGTTTCGGTCGAGTGCAGCTTGCCGCGATACTTCTCGTGAATCACGCCCACCGGGTAGTTGGGCATGCCGGTCAGCACGCGCACATCGATGCCGGCCGCTTTCAAGCGTGTCGCCAAAGTGTGCAGGCGAATCTGCGGCGCCCCCGGCTCGGGGGGGTAATACTGGGTGACGATCACCCAGCGCTCCCCCGGCTGACCTGATGGCTCGTTTCGCTTGCGAAAACCTAAACTCACGCAGTCGCCCCTTGGCAAGCGAGACGCAACCGGGAATATCCAATTGAGATGGGGTATCCGGCGCGTAGATCCCGCCGGTCATCAGTTTGCCTGCCAGTGAGTCGCGCGCGACTGCCTGCGGAGCAGTCCACAGCGCGGCCCAACCGGCGGCTTCGCATCCTACAGATTACGCTGACGACAGCTTGGGCGGAATGGCCTGCCAGAGAAATGATGAACATGCTTCCACCGCCATGTGGCCTGTAAGTCGTACGTCCCGTATTAATCCACTCAGGCGGCGGCGACTTCGGCCATACGCTTGGCGTCCGGCGCAGACCAATCGTGTCTCGCTGCGGGGCGCTGATCGATAAACTCCTGGAACCAAAGTTCCGTGAGCAGCCAGCGATAAATATTGCTCGAAAAGTCTTGTTTGCCCGCTACGTGCTGCGCGATGGCCGACTCCATTTCCGCCGGAGAAAAAATACCTCGCCGGCGGCAGGTTTCGCTGCGCAGCACCGGGTAGACGGTGTTCTCGGGTTGCTCGCGAAACCAGCGCGCGATGGGGGTGGGAAAACCCAACTTCTTGCGATTGTCCAGAATCTCGGCGGGAACCAATTTTTTGACCGCCTCGCGTAGCACCGCCTTCCCGCGACCGGCGCGAAATTTGTATTCGCCCGGCAACCGAATACAAAACTCCACCAGGCGATAATCCAAGAACGGCACGCGCGCCTCGATCGAGTGCGCCATGGAAATGGCGTCGCCGTAGTGCAGCAGATCGCCCAAGCCGCCATCGAGCTGCTCGACCAGCGACGCGTTGAGTCGACCGATGCCGGAGATCGACAGTTGCCGGTCTGGCGATTCGCTGGCGTCGCGCAGCGGGCCGATGTACACGCGCTCGTCGCCGCGCCAACTCCGGAACGCCTTGTGAACCAGCGGAGG